>SVRH01000109.1 GCA_015064925.1 Oscillospiraceae bacterium
CCCGCGCCCTTGCCAACAAGCCCGATTACATTCTGGCGGACGAGCCAGCGGGCAACATCGACCCCAAGCGAAGCCGCGAGATCATGTCGCTGCTGCGCAGGATCCATCGCTCGGGCAAGACCGTCATCGTGGTCACCCACGAAAAGCATCTGGTGGAGGAATTCGGCGGCCGCATCCTGCACCTGGAAAACGGACGTCTTGTGGAGGACGAGATCCTGCCGGGACACGGGGAGGGCAGACGATGAGCAAATTCCTAAAGCATAAGCACAACCGCGGCTTTGCGCCTCTGTATCAGCTGGAGCAGGCCTTTTCCGGGCTTTGGAGCAACCGCATCATGACCGTTGCCTCGATCCTGGTGCTGGCTGCCTGCCTTGTGGTCATCGGCAGCTTCTATTTAGTCATTCGCAATATCAACTATAACACAAGAGATTTCAGCCACCTGAATAAGGTGGTGGCATACATCGACGAGGATTACAGCGAAAAGGACGCGGGTATCGTCAAGACCAAAGTCTCCGCGCTGACCGAGCTGGTGGAGGGCGTTTCGCTCATCACCAAGGATCAGACCCTGAAGGAGGAAAAGGAAAAGTACCAGGAGCAGTATCCCCATATGTTCGACGTGCTGGACGAGGACGAGAACCCCTATCGTCACTCTCTGGAGATCACCTACCTTGACGGCGTCGAGCCGTCGGAGCTGCGCGCCGAGCTTGAAAAGATCGAGGGCGTGGCACACGTGGTGGCATATCAGGACATTGCCAACTCGGTCACGCAGCTGAAAAACATCGTTTCCAAGGTGTTCGGCTCCTTCATTTTGGTGCTGTTCGTCATCACGGTGTTCGTCATCATCCTCACCATCCGCTTCGTGGTGGTCTCCCACCGCGAGGAGGTCAAGACCATGCGCTACGTGGGCGCCACCGTGCCCTTCATTGCCACACCCTACGTGCTGGAGGGACTGCTCATCGGTCTGTTTGCCGCAGGCATCGCCTTCTTTGCGCAGGGCTTCCTCTACGGCTACATCGAGAGCGCCATGTCGGGCGCCATCACTGCGCTTCCCTACTCCGAGGTCAGCGGCATCGTGCTGCCGGGCTTCCTTGCCATCGGCTCTGTGACCGGCATCATCGGAAGTCTGCTCTCGCTGACCCGCTATCTGCGTGTATAAGGGGGGCATTCCATGCGTACAATCCATAATAAAGGAACAATCTCTGTTCTGATCGCCACGCTGGCAGCGCTGCTGCTGACGGCAACCGTCCTCATCGGCACCGTCGGGATGCTGTCCTCCACCTTCTCGGTGAAGGCAGACAAGGAAAATAATACCGACAGCGAGGAAGATCGCATCACACAGGGCGATATCGATAAGATCCAATCAGAGCTGGAGGCGCTGGGCAAGGAGCAGCTGCGGCTGGAAAACGAGCTGGCTGCCGCCAAGGAAAACTCTGCCCAAAAGGCTGCCCTCATCCTCTCCTACGAGGCGCTCATCACCAACTACAAAAAAGAGATCTACGTAACACAGGAGATCATCTCCGCCTACGACAGTCTCATCACCCTCAAAAGCCGCGAGCTTTCCGACAAGCAGACCGAATACAGCCGTATGGTGATCTCCTATAAGGATAAGCTGCGCTTCACCCACGAGACCAGCGTCTTCACCACCCTGCAGATGGTGTTCAGCGCCGAGAGCTTCTCGGACTTTCTGACCAGCTCCATCCGCTTCGGTGACATTTTGGACCACACCAATACCATCATGGCAAAGCTGGAGGCTTGCGCGCTGGAGATCGAGGAAACGCTCTCAGAGCTGAACACGGTCAAGTCCGAAAAGACGGTGTACGTTGCCTCTCTAAACGACAAAAAGTTCAAGACAGAAACCCTGCTTGCCGAAGCAGAGCAGGAAAAGAAGCTGCTGGACGATGAGGCAGAGGCGACCCGTGTGCTGCTGGAATACTACGAAGCCCAGCACAAAAAGACCGACGAGGAGCTGACCCAGCTGCTCAAGGACTACGCCGAGCAGATCCGACGCGAGGAGGAAAAGGCGGAGCAGGACCGACTGGAAAAGGAAGAGCAGGAAAAGCTGGAAAAGGAGCGCGCGGAGCAGAAAAAATGGCTCTGGCCGCTGGATCCCTATTATAAAAACGGCGACGCCCGAAACATCTACATCACCAGTACCTTCGGCGGACGCATCCACCCCGTTCACAACAAGCCCATGAACCACAGCGGTGTGGACATCGCGGGCAGATCCTCGGGCATCATCGCGGGGGACAACATCTACGCCGCAAGAGCGGGCACCGTCATCATCGCAGGCTACGGTGCGGGCTACGGCAACTACGTGGTCATCGACCACGGGGACGATGAAAACGGCAAGCGCCTGACCTCGGTCTACGCCCACTGCACCACCCTGTTCGTCGAAAAGGGCGACAAGATCGCCCGCGGCACCAAGGTGGGAAGCGTCGGCATGACCGGCACCGCCACCGGCTATCACCTGCATTTCGAGATCCGTGTGGACGGTGAAAAGACCGACCCGCTGGATTACAGCTACATCTTCAAGACCGGCGAAACTCCCGTTCCCGCCGAGAAATTCATCAAATTCCGTTAAACCGAGCGCCCGGCGGGCTCTGCCCGATTGACACGCAAGGTACACTGCTTTTTACCCAAAGAGGTCCGATTTGTTCAAACGTAAATTTTCACTTTCCACCCTGCTTGTATCGCTGCTGCTGGCGGTGGTGCTGACCTTTCAGATTACCTTCGTCTCCCTGCGGGAGGCATATCGCAGCGAGCTGCGGCAACAGCAGCTGACCCAGTCCGAGCAGGCTGCCAAGCTGGATCAGATCGTAAAGCTGCTCAAGGACTACTGCATCTACGACGTGGACGAGGGCTACTCGGAGGATATGGCGCTTACCGCCTATCTCGCCGCCTCGGGCGATCCCTACGCCCAGTACTTTACCCCCGAGGCATACGCCTCACTGCTGAGCGCCGACGCAGGCAACAACGTGGGCATCGGCATCATGGTGACCGACACCGAAAAGGGACTGCTGGTCGCTTCGGTGATGCTCTGCTCCCCCGCGGAGACGGCGGGCATCCTGGCAGGCGACGTGATCACCAAGGTGGACGGCACCTCCCTTGCAGACAAGAGCTACACCGATAAGGCAAATCTGCTGTTGGGGAAGGAGGGTCAGACCCTTGCCCTTACCCTTTTGCGGGGTGAAGAGACCAAAAGCGTCTCTGTCACACGGCAAAAATACGAATCTCCCTCGGTGACGGGAAGGCTCCTGCCCGACGGGAAGACCGCGCTTGTGCGCATTGAGGAATTCAACGGCACCACCGCAGCGCCCTTCAAGGAGCTGACCGCCTCGCTGGCAGCGCAGGGCGCCAAGGCGTTCGTCTACGATCTGCGGGGCAATCCCGGCGGATCGCTGGATTCGGTGGTGGCGGTGCTGGACTACCTGCTGCCCAAGGGCAGACTGGTCACGCTGGAAAACCGCAGCGGCATCACCCGCGTCTTTGATTCGGATGAAAGCAGCTTCGACTACCCCGCCATCATTCTGACAAGCGGCACCACCGCCAGCGCGGCAGAGCTGTTTTCCGCCTGCATGAGGGACTACGGCGCCGCAAGG
>SVRH01000110.1 GCA_015064925.1 Oscillospiraceae bacterium
CGGAAGCTACACCATTGCCGGTAGAATCAAAACCATGATCGTCATCCAAAGCGGCAAAAAGACTTTCCCCGAAGAACTTGAATTCTTGCTCGAACAATCCCCCTTTGTCAGAGAAGCTTTGGTGTTCGGCAACAAATCGGAAGACGGCACGGTTCAGGTATCGGCTTCGATCTACCCCGATTACGAGACAATCCATGCAGAATTCGGCAAAGCCATGCCGAAGCGAGGCAGTCAGGAATATAACGATAAGATCTCCGAGATCATCATGCAAGCTGTCAAAGAGGTCAACCATCAAGTTCCGCACTATAAGTGCATCCGCAAAATTGTCATCAAGAAAACCGAATTCGAAAAAACATCCACCCGTAAGATCAAACGCATTGAAACCAACTATCGGGAAGAATAAACGGCAATCAAACGAAAGGACTGTTCATTATGAATGGAAAAAACACATCACGGTTAAAAGACTATATCTTGATCATTATGGGTCTCGTCATTTCGATTGCAGGCATCATTTTCATTGTGGTTCAATACACGAAACTCCTTTCTGCCCCCACCGCAGAGGATGAAAGCGAACATGAAGACCGCTTCGCCACAAAACTCCGCAGTCATTTTAAGCAGATTCACAAAGATGAAGGAACAAGCCCCGAGCTTATTGACGAGGGTGATCTTGCAATCGAACTTGAATAAACTGAAATATCCCCCCATAAACGGGGGGATATTTTTCATTACATTCCGCCAAGGAAATACAAAAGAAGATACAACAGCGCCACAAATGCCGCGCTTCCGATCACGGCAAGAAGCACCTGCCAGAAGGAGAGCGGTGCTTTTCCGCCCACCTTCCCCGTCTGTCCGTTCACCATAAAATGATAGGTCTTGTTCTTATACTCGTAGTGCGACATCCACACGGGGAGCATCAGATACTTAAAAGTCACGTCATCGTGGTTGGTATTGATACGAAGATTCTCCACGCGGTCAGCATGATGACGAAAGCGTATCTCCTGCGAAACACAGTTGTAAAGCTCCCTTTCAATCTTGCCTTTGGCAGTGCTCCAAGCACTGTCAAGACCGATCGAATAACGCTCTGCAATAAACCCCGCAAGATATTCGGGCTTATAAGCAAGATTGTCCTCGGTATCAAAGGGCGCAATCTTACTGAGCAGCGTCAAATCGTGGCGCATACTTCCCTGCACCAGACAGTCGTTAAAAAACTTATCGTATGTACCCCTGGTATAATACCAATCCACGTATGTTTTGGTTCTTCTGTTCTCGCCGTGCCCCACCACCACCGTGCGCACAATGCCGTAACGCGCGGTATAATGCGAAGTGGTTTGTGAATCAAAGGTCCAATACGGAAGATAAATGCCCGTAAAGGTCACTCTGCCCGCATTCTTTTTGAGATCAAAGGGGCAAAACCAACGATTCTTGAGCCACTTTCGAAAACGCATGTCTGCTTCTTCGGCATCAAATCGGAAAGGACATACTCCACCGGGAGCGAGTGTGTTGGTATCCGAAGCCTCCATCACCTGATTCGAGCCGCAGTAAGGGCAAACACCTGCCGTATCGAGGGCATCGTATAGCGTTTCAGCACCGCAGTTTTTACAAACCACAGTCTTTTTTTCACTGCCCCAATCGCAGTTACCGCGTTCCTCTGCCTCGGCCAAGGAAAGCTCTTCCGCGCGAGTAGGTGTAAAGCATTCCTCTTCGATCACCACGCTGTTGCCGCAATACGGGCAAACAAGCATGCCTGATTTTGGGTCAAAATCCATCGTACCGCCGCAGGCATCACATTTTTTGTCGGTTTCATCCAATGTGTCGGCTTTATTGATTTCTTCAAAGCCTTCATCACTTGGATGATTCTGTTTCGAATCCATCATCAGATCGCATCCTTTTCGTCAAAGGGGTCGCCGCATTCGGGACAGAATCTCGGCGGCTTTGTGGGGTCATCAGGCTCCCATCCGCATTTGTCGCATTTGTAATTCAAAGCATCCTTGGGCTTCGGTGCGCCGCATTCGGCACAGAATTTGCCGGTATTCACAGCACCGCAAGCACAGTTCCAACCAATCTTCGCATCAGTCGGCTTTGCTTTTCCGCACTCAAGGCAGAATTTGCCGTAATTTTCAGCACCGCATACACATCTCCACGAAGCGGAAGAAGCAGGCTTCGGCGAGCCACATTCACGGCAGAATTTGCCCGTATTCTCCACACCGCAGCGGCATTTCCAGGTATCGGTAGAGGCAGATGCCTGCTGTGATGGCTGCTGCGCTGCCATTGTGTAAAAGTTCTGCGCATTCATACCGCCCATGCCCTGCGCCATGCCAACACCTGCAAAGCCCATAAATGCACCTGCATTCTGATTCTTTGCGGCATCCTGCATCGCCTGAGCCTGTGCGCCCACAAGAGTCGCGCCTGCCATCGAGGGGTCACGGTAGACTGCATTTCTCTGCAGCTCCTTGATCATGCGCTCATCTTCCTCGGGCGCTGTTACCGAATTCACGCCAAAGGAATACACTCTGATACCGCGAAGCTCTCCCCATTTCTGCGAAAGCACTTCGTTCAAAGCATCGGCAATTTCCATCGTGTGTCCGGGCAGAGAGCTGTAACGAATGCCCATCGACGAGATCTTGGCAAACGCAGGCTGGAGCGCGGTCATGAGTTCACTTTTCAGCTGACTGTCAATGCTCTGACGGTAATAGGCATCGGCAACGTTGCCGCAAACGTTGGTATAAAACCGGATCGGGTCGGTGATTCTGTAGGAATACTCACCGTGACAGCGGATCTCAATGTCGATATCAAGACCGATATTTCTATCTACCACGCGGAACGGAACAGGACTTGCCGTGCCGTATTTGTTGCCCACGATCTCTTTGGTGTTGAAGAAATACACGCGCTGATCCTTGCCGGTATCTCCGCCAAATCCAAAACGCTTGCCAAAGGTACGGAAGGAATCCGCAATTCCCTTGCCAAGACCGCCGTAGAAAATACTCGGCTCAGTGGAGGTATCATACATAAATTCGCCGGGCTCAGCGCAAATTTCAGTCACCTTGCCCTGATCGACGATGATCATGCATTGACCTTCGTTAACCGCCACAACAGAGCCGTTCGAGATAATGTTTTCCTCTCCCTTTTTGTTCGACGAACGGCGCGAGGTACGCTTCTTGCCCTTGCAGACGAGCATATCCTCTGCCATGGCATCGCAATAAATATATTCTTTCCACTGGTCTGCAAGCACACCGCCTGCAGATCCGTTGAATGCTTTGATAAGACCCATAACACAACATCCTTTCATCTATGTAATGATACCGTTATTATAGCATAGTTTTTGCAAAGTTGCAAGAGCTATCCAAACATTGCCGTATACTCTGTTTTTATCCAAACGTTTCGAAAAACAATCAAAAAAAAATAAGCTTTTCAGACATTCTTAAAATCTGAAAGCCGAAAAACTGTAACTCTACAAATTGTAGAATTGCAAAACCGTAACTCTACAGTGAAAAATAAATCTGTAGATTGTGTTTTTGAGAGATTGAATTGACTTTCCTCAGCCATTTAGTGTATAATGAGAGATGTAATCATCAAAACCAAGGAGTATGCTG
>SVRH01000111.1 GCA_015064925.1 Oscillospiraceae bacterium
CTACGGCGCGCTCATCGAAGAGCATCGCCCCGCAGTGCAGTCCCTTGCCGAAAACGTCGCAAACGAGAAATACGCGCAGCTCCTGCAGGCAAACGGGCTCACCCCCGAAGCGGCAGAGAGCCTCGGCATCGAAAAGCCCGCCGTCTACCTGCTGGGCAGAGCCGAAAACGCGGGCTACGCCAGCTTTGAAAACGATACCGGCATCATCGGCGGGGTGGCAAACATCTTTCCCGTCTTCTTCCTTGCCATCGCGGTGCTGGTCTGCACCACCACCATGTCGCGCATGGTGGACGAGGAACGCACTCAGATCGGTGCGCTGAAGGCGCTGGGCTTCGGACGGCGGTCCATCATGGCAAAGTACCTATTGTACGCGGCGCTGGCCACCCTCATCGGCTGGACCGTCGGCTTCTTCCTTTGCACCTGGGCTCTGCCGAAGATCTTTTGGCTTGCCTACAATGAAATTTACAATTTTGCCCCCATCGACTATCTTTTCAGCCCCTCCCTTGCGCTGATCACCCTTGCCGTTTCGCTGATCAGCATTCTGCTGACCACCTATCTCTCCTGCCGCAAGGAGCTTGCCGAGGCACCCGCCTCTCTCATTCGTCCGCGAGCGGGCAAGGTGGGAAAAAGAGTGCTTCCCGAGCGCATCAAGCCCCTTTGGAACCGCCTTTCCTTCCTGCACAAGATCACACTGCGTAATATGTTTCATTACAAGCGCAGAATGATCATGATGCTGGTGGGCATCGGCTGCTGTGCGGGTCTGCTCGTCACGGGCTTTGGCGTGCGCGACTCCATGATCGACGTGGGACGCATTCAGTATAACGAGATCCAGCAGTATCAGCTGGAGGTGGGATACGAAGAAAAGGATTCTCTTTCGGCTGCAAGCAGCGTGAAATCTCTGCCGCAGGTCGATGCCTGCCTGCCTGTCAGAACGGACTTCGTGGAGCTGCACGGCAGTGCGTCCATGTCCTCGGTGCGTCTTGTGAGCTACGACGACGCCGACGGCTTCCGATCCTATTGGCAGCTTACGCAAAACGGAAAAGCCCTCTCGCTGCCCTCTGTCGGAGAGGTGCTCGTCAGCCCCAAGATCGTGGAAAAGCTCTCCCTTTCCGCCGCAGACACCCTTGAGATCCGCAACGCGGCCATGCAAAGTGCCACCGTGACGGTGGCGGGCGTCTTTGACAACCACGTCTACGATTACGTGCTGATGTCAAGCGAGACCTACGGGCAGGCCTTTGGCGATCGAATGGACAATACCCTTTTGATCAAGACCGACGCAGCCCCCGAAAGCCTTGCCAAAGAATTGACCGAGCTGGACGCGATCACCACCGTGAACGCACTGCAAAATATGGAGCACAACATCTCAGAGGCGCTGAACTGCTTAAACTACATCATCTGGCTGATCGTCTTCTTCTCGGCTGCCCTTGCCTTCATCGTCATCTTCAATCTGACCAATATCAACATCGCGGAGCGCCGCCGCGAGATCGCCACGGTGCAGGTGCTGGGATTCCGCCCCCACGAGACCAAAAGCTTCGTTCTCAGCGAAAATCTCGTGCTTTCGGTGATCGCAAGCCTTTTGGGGCTTCCCCTCGGCAAGCTGTTCCACATGACGGTCATGAGCATGGTGAAGATTGACCTTGTCCATTTCGGCAACAACATCGAACCGCAGAGCTATCTGCTTTCATTCGTGATGTCGGTCCTGTTTGCCGTCATCGTAAACGGCGTGATGAAGCGGCAGATCGAGAAGGTGAACATGGCAGAATCGCTGAAAGCGGTGGAGTAACGTAGCGCACCTTTCCATTTCAAATCCGGATTCAAACGCAAACGGCGGGGTATCTCCGCCGTTTTGTTTTTTCCGATCCTCGCAAGCCGTGGGGGCTTTGCGGGACGCGCCTTGACTTTTGGGAAAAAACGTGGTATACTGTCTGCAGTTGAAATCTCAACAAGAAAGGAGCGTCCCGTGGATCAACGATTTGAAACCTTCACCGTGCTGATCAACAAGATCAGCCGCAGCATCAAAAAGATCAAGAATCAGGAAATGGCGGAGTATGATCTGCGCAGTGTGCACGTCTCCTGTCTGTACTATCTCTATAGCCTGGGGTCCATGACCGCCACCGACCTTTGCGAAAAATGCGAGGAGGACAAGGCAACCATCTCCCGTGCCATTGACCATTTGGAAAGAAACGGCTTTGTCTGCCGCCGAAGCGGGGAGCAAAGGCGCTACAAAAGCCCCCTTTCGCTCACCGAAAAGGGCAGGGTGGTCGGAAGGCAGATCGAAGGCAAGGTGGATGCGGTGCTGCAAAAGCTATCGGTCAGCCTTTCCGAACACGAGCGCATCGGTCTGTACCGCAGTCTGAGCATTATCAGCGAAAGCCTTGAACAATGTGCAAACGATTCTCTATAAATCAAACGTCAGAAAGGATGCAACAAATGAACAACGTCGACCAAAAGTACGAAGCGCTCTTCACGCCGTGGAAGATCGGAAAGGTGGAGATCAAGAACCGCATCGTCATGTGCCCCATGGGCGGCACCTCCCTCTTCGGTTGGTTCGAGCTGACCGGTGCTCACTTTGACAAGGAGGCGGCAAAGCTCTTTTTGGAGCGTGCCAACAACAACGTGGGGCTCATCATTCCCGGCATCGCCCCCCTGCGCGACACCTTCTGGGGCAGATGGCTCTGGCAGAATCCCAAGATGTTTGAGGACCTGAAGGTCTTCATGGACGAGATCCACAAGACCGGTGCCAAGCTCTTCATCCAGCTCACCGCCGGCATGGGTCGCTCCTGGGCGATCACCGAGCTGATCGCTCCCCTGCACAAGAATAAATTTACCCGTACCCTCATCAAGCCCGTCATTGACACCAACCACGAGCTTGCCAGCCCCAGCCCCCAAAAATCCCGCTGGGCGCACGACATCGAATGTCCCGAGATGACCGTGGAGCAGATCCACGAGATCATCGAGGCGTTTGCCAAGACCGCAAAGCTCTGCAAGGATGCGGGGGTTGACGGTGTGGAGGTGCACGCCGTGCACGAGGGCTACCTTTTGGATCAGTTCTCCATCGAATTCTTCAACAAGCGTACCGACGCGTACGGCGGCAGCTTTGAAAACCGTTACCGCTTCGCCGCAGAGGTGGTCAAGGCCATCAAGGAAGCCTGCGGAGAGGATTTCCCCGTTTCGCTGCGCTACTCGGTGCAGTCCAAGATGAAGGGCTTCTGTGAGGGCGCCATGCCCGGCGAGGACTACGTTGAGGTGGGACGCGGCATGGAGGAATCCGAAAGAGCCGCAAAATATCTGCAGGACGCGGGCTACGATATGCTCAATGCCGACAACGGAACCTACGACTCCTGGTACTGGGCGCATCCCCCGATGTACATGCCCGAAAACTGCAATTTGGAGGACGTAAGCCACATCAAGAAATTTGTGGACATTCCCGTGGTGTGCGCCGGACGCATGGACGCCGAGGTGGGTGCCAAGGCGGTGGCAGAAGGACGTATTGACGCCGTGGGCGTTGCCCGTCAGTTCCTGACCGACCCTGAATGGGTCACAAAGCTTCTGGAGGACCGTTTGGAGGACATCAAGCCCTGCATCTGC
>SVRH01000112.1 GCA_015064925.1 Oscillospiraceae bacterium
GATCTGTATGCGGTATATAACGATCACTACTTAAAAAGCATTTACAGCTTCCGTGACTTGTGCGAAAGAGCCATAGGCACAGATGACATAAAAATCTGTATTGAGAATTGTAACGGATATCCGGATTTCCAGAAGCAAGGATTGGATATTCTTTTGGATTCATCTGTATTTGGATTGACCTTTGACGTTGGACACAATCACGGATGCAATGGCATGGATGAGCCGTATATTCTCCAAAATGAAAATCATCTTCACCATATGCATTTGCACGATGCCATAGGCAAGAAAAACCATCTTTCGCTCGGTAGTGGTGAGTTGGATGTGCGCAAATATTTAGCATTGGCCCAAAAACGAAATTGTACCGTGGTTTTGGAAACCAAAACGATAGCAGGATTGAAGAAATCTGTTGCTTGGTTAACCGATTAAGCAGGACGCGCGCTGCAAAGCCGTCCCCACAGGGGAAGGGGTTCCTCGCAGCGTAGCGTAGCGAGGGGAAGGGGCCGTGCGAAGAGACCGGGATAAAGAAAAAAGGAGATGCAATTATGCATCTCCTATTATACTTTTTACGGTTTGATCTATATAATCACAAACCATAAAGAATTCTTTATCAATACATCGATTCGGGATTCTGATTACTTGAATTCCGTATGCTTCTAATTTTTCGGTTCTCAATTCGTCCTTGTGCATACCTTTTTCCGTTTCATGTTGCCTGCCGTCTATTTCGATGATCAATTTAGCCCGACAACAATAGAAATCTGCAATAAAGTCACCGATCATAGCCTGTCTGCGAAATTTCACGGGATATTTACTTAAAAAATCATACCATAAGTGGTTTTCTTGTTTCGTGGCATTGGCATGATTGCGCATACGCTGGGCTAACGGTTTGTTTTTCTTGTTATATGGCAATGGCATGACAGACTCCTTGTATGATCATTATTAAGAATATTTCGGTGCTTTTCAAGGGATCCGCAGATCTGATACCGTGCCGATCTCTTCGCTCGGCCCCTTCCTCCCGTTGCGCTACGCTACGGGAGCCCTCCTTCCCCTGCGGGGACGGCTTTCTGCGCGCGTCCGCTTCGATTGCTCATTTCTCGAAATAGAGCTCGTGAATTTTGATAAAACAGATGCAAATTACTTCGCTCTCGTAACCTTGAGCGTCATTTTGCATCTCTCTGCCTGCGCACCGCGGATCTCGATCAAGTAATCCAGCATGATCACACCGTCGCGCTCCAAGCGGTTATCTACTGCAAGGGCAAATACACCGATCTGAAAAGGCATATAGGGCGTTTCATAAGTGCAAAGATGGCGCACACCGCGCTCAAACACCATTGCTGTGCTGACAGCACCCGTGCGAAGCATGGAAACCGTATCAGGCTCCCCCTTGGCATACGATACCACCGTGCGCGAGCCCTCCATACCGCTCAGCTCGCCCTCGTCATACACGATCTCAATTCTGCCGCCTCGCTGACGCACAAGCCCTTGAGTGATCATCTCCAGCGTTTCGCGCTCCTCTTCTCCTTCAAGCTCGTCCGGCACCATAATGCTGACATCCTCGGTCAGCTCCGCAATCTCCTTTTCATATACCGCATCGAACAGATCTGCTTTAACGGCACTGCGCTCGGATACGATACTGACGCTTACGTATTCCTTCATTCTCATACCTCAAAAAATCTCATTGCTACTATTATAGTACATTCCGCTCTCTCTGTCAAGCACAATTCAGAAGCTTGTAAATTGTACAGATTTCACAAAACTGACCGATCTCTTTCTTTTTTCTTGACTTTCTTGTTTGGTGGGGGTATAATAAAATGAATGTACATATTTCATTTCATGATAATCGGAGGTACAAATGAAAAAATTATTGGCTATGCTTCTGGCTGTGCTGATGTTGGCTTCCTTGCTGGTTGGCTGTGCAAACAACACCCCCGGCGATGAAAACTCCACTGCAGCTACCGAAGACGAAACCAGCGTTTTGTCTAACCTTGCGGTTCCCGACAAGACCTACGACGGCAAGCAGGTCATGTTCCTGACCAGAGATGCATCTGAATGGACCACCGTTGATATTTATGCAGAGGAACTGAACTCTGACCCCATCAACGATGCCGTCTACCGCAGAAACGACGCAATTCAGACCAAATACGACATTGAGATTCTGGAAACTCCCACAAACGATCCCTTCTCCTCAGTGGATAAGGACGTAGCCGGCGGTGCGGGCGAGTTCCACGCCATTATCCAGAAGCTGGGTGACTGTGCAACCATTTCCACCAAGGGTCATCTGCACAACCTCAATGACGTTCCTTACATGAACTTTGAACAGTCCTGGTGGGACCAGAAGGCACTTTCCGGTCTTTCCATCGGTGGCAAGGTTTATTTTGCAACCGGTGACCTGCTGACCAGTGACAACGACGGTACTTTCATCGTTATGTTCAACAAGGCAATCGCAGAGGACAACGGATTTGAAAATATTTACGAGCTTGTAAACAACAAGGAATGGACCTTCCAGAAGATGTACGAGATGTGCAAGGTTGCCGCCAAGGACCTCAACGGTAACTCCAAGATGGAATACGACCAGGATATCCTGGGCACCGCTGTTACAGGCAACTCCGGCTACTGCATGATGTATGCAGCAGGCATTGTTGTGACTGCAAAGAATGAAAACGACGTTCCCGAGTACGTGCTGGACGTTGAGCGCGCAGTTGACGCAATTCCGCTTGCTTACCAGATCATCGGTGACTCCAACGTGGCACTGGATATGAACCAGATTGGTGATCTGAACGTTGTGGAAAACGGCAAGAAGTGCTTTGGCGACGGTCACGCGCTGTTCTTCCAGGAGTGCATGCAGTGCGTTATCCGTCTGCGTAGCTACGATATCGAATTCGGTATCGTTCCCTTCCCCATGTTCAATGAGGCTCAGGGCGAATACTACGCTCACATGAACGAGGTTGGCGGCATGGTTTCCATCCCGATCTCCATCGTGGATACCGAGCTGGAAGAGATTGGCGCAATCGTTGAGACCATGGCAGCTTACTCTGTTGAAACCCTGACTCCCGCTTACTATGACATTTCCCTGATCTCCAAGTCCACCAGAGACGAGGAGTCCAGACCTATGATCGAGCTGATTCTGGAAAACCGCATTTACGACATCGGTTACGTATTTAACGCATCCTGGGGCGGTTACGTAGGCACTATCGCATCCAAGTTCATGACCGGTAAGACCAACGTGGCTTCCACCAAGCCCAACTCCTTCAAGAAGGCAATGAGCAAGACTCTGAAGAATTTTGATATCGAAACGTAATATCAAGATATAAAAGCACCCGCGACGCTATGGGTGATGTCCTTATCGGAGAATTTATAATAGGGGTATGGGCATAGCCCGATGCATTTGTTAAACAAATGCGAAACTTGCGATAAAAACATAAAGAGAGAACAATGCGGAAAGAAAAACCGCTTTGCTCTCTCTTTTTCTGCTTTTAGTGATATTCTTTGCTCTCGCAAAGAGTGATATGATTGCTATCGCAATCGTGATATTGAAGCCTTGCGGCTTCAGTG
>SVRH01000113.1 GCA_015064925.1 Oscillospiraceae bacterium
ACCGATTATTGAAGCATGGCCCTCACCGCTGTGACTTGCTGTAATCTCCGAATCTATGAGGGTTATATTACCCATTGACACACCATCGGAACCCATACCGATTGCAGCACCATGTGCTTCATATTCGCTATAATAACCACCGGCGGCAGTAACGATTGAATTTACAATCAGAATATTTCCCATTGATGCCTTTGCTGTTCCAATACCTGCACCGGCAACTTTAGGTGAATCTGCAGAGCCACTTCCAGTAGCTTCTACACGGGCGTTGCGGATAGTTATATCACCTGCTGTAACGCCGTTATTTGCGCCGATTCCTGCGTTGCTACCCGTAGCCGTAACGGTCAGTTTGTTGTTCGGTTTGTCAAGGTCGCCTTCGATGATTATGTTGGAGCCGTTGCCAAGGGAAATTCCTTTCTCGACAATATGTTCCGCATCACCTTTTACAAGCAACGTCAAGGTCATGTCGTCAGCCACGGTGATGGAAGATAAAAGTTGCACACCACCTGTTCCAACGTCAAAGATTACGGTTGCATCCTCAGCGATATGCAGAGTGACGTCATATAAGATACCATCGCCAATAATCACAGTATCTTCTGCGATGAAAATTACACTATTCCCGGTTTGCGATGACAAAACCACAACAGAAAGCTTTGCACCACAAATACACTCATAGCTTTCCTCATCAAAGGTGTGAGTTTCATTTTCCACATGACCGCAGACGGTGCAAGCCTTCTTGTGTGTACCGTCGTCGTTGTCGGTGTATTTATGATCGTGATTGCCTGCGAGGCAGTTCTTAAGTGCTGCGTTTTCCTTTTCCAGCTCGGTCTTTTCGTTCTCGAGGGTTACATTTGCATTTTCAAGCTCTGTAATGCGATCGGAAAGGGTCTGCTTTTCGGTAGTTAGGGTCTGGATGGAGGAATTTAGTCCCGCAATCTCGGTGTCCTTTGCGGAAATGCTGTTTTCCAGCTCTGTGACCTTTCCGCTCAGCTCCGTCTTCTTTCCCTCAAGGGTAGAGATGTCGCCTTTCAGCTTGGCGATCTCCGCATCGTCCGCTTCGCCGCTGGCTTCCAGCTCGGCTACTTTCCCGTTAAGGGTCGCAAGCTGAGCATCGATCTCGTCGATCTCCCCTTCGAGGGTGGTCTTTTCTTCCGTCAGGTCTGCCTTTTCGCTCTCCAAGGTCTCGATTTGTGCTTCCTTTGCGGCAATGTCTGCATTCAGCTGGGCGATCTGTTCCTTTAGGGGCTTAGTGGCATCGTTTACGGCGTTGTCCAAGTCCTCCTGACTGATACAGCCGGCAAAGCTAAATAGCAGAGCAAAAGCCAATAAAATGGCGCCCAGTTTTTTCATTATGTTTTTCTCCTCATCCCGTAATCCTTTTTACACGATCTGTAAATATGTATAGCTTTGGGCAATGCCGTCTTCTGTTGCCAGATAACACATCAGCCGGTAAGTCCCTTTTCCAAGGGTTGCGCCTTCTGCCACGGCTTCACCGTTTTCATATTCCAGGACTGCGCCGTGGAAGGGTGCGCCGTAGGCCAGGATCTCGAGGTTCAAAAGCCGCTGGATCTCGTCATAGGTATAGGCTTCCTTGCTTGCCTCTACGGTGACATAGCGGATGTTCTTGATCTGATATTTCAGGATCAAATTCTTATTATTCTCGCTGGCCTCCAAATACATGGCACTGTTTTCAATCTCACCGTTTTGGATGCTGACAAACGCGACTTTTTGAATTTCGCTGACCCGGATACCCTCGTCCTTTGTGGCAACATAGACCACCGCCGCATACTGTCCCTGATGCAGGTTCATAGGAATCTCATACTCACCGCTGGCTGCCAGCGTAATCGAATTTCCTGCAAACCGCACACTTACCGGTTCCGTGCCGGAAAGGGGCACGGTATTGACGCTGATAGGATTGCTGCTTTCGTCCAGAAGGGAAAGACCGACCTTCAGCACATACTCTTTTCCGTCTTCAAAGAGGACAATATCGTTTGTGGAAACCGTTACGCCGGAAAGCTTGATAATCTTACCGGCAAAGCTGTTATTACCGGCAGCGGCGGCATCGAGCTGGGCAAAATGAGCGCTGCTCGAAAGACGCTGTCTTTCGTTGGAGGTTTCAAAATTCTTGACTTCCTCATAAGCGGCTCTTGCACTGTCAAATTGCGCCTGCAGAACAGCTCTCGCTTTCTCCATATTTTCGATGCTGTCCATTTTGTAGCCGTTCCAGAAAAAGCTGTCGGAGAAATTCTCAGCAAGCAACGACGCATGGTCAAGAGAGGTAGCTACCGTCTCCATATCGCAGTAAAGCCGCAAACCCAATGTGCCTGCGTAGCTGCCAAATTCCTGGCAGGCATCCGCAATGGACATTTTTGTATCCATCATTGCAAAATCAAGAGAACCGTAGTATATCTCATCTCCGTAGATGTACTGTACATAGCCGTCGATGAAAGCAAACGCATCTTCAGGCAGTTGGTTATCGTCGGAAATTGCCGTATAAACACCATTTTTTGTAGTAAGGGTATCTAAATGCGCCGTATCGTAAATACCCTCCTCTGCATCAAACCGTGCGTCCTTCGACGAAACAGAGACAAAGCCATCTCGAATCGCCGTCATATAGAGATTAAAATGATAATCGCCATAGCCATCGTTTATGCGGAACAGCTCACGCTCGGCACCCGGGTCAAAGACAGAGTACCACGCATTATCCAGCGCAGGCTTTACGCTATCTGCCGTCAAAAACGCGCCGTAGCCCAAGCCGTCTCTGACGATATAAGGAGAGAAGGATATGCTCTTATAGCCGTTTTCGCCATGGTGATAATTAAACCGTGTATTAAGCCAATAACCCCGGGTGTTTTCTGCGATAAAGTAGTCGGTGAAGCCATTAGAGTTATTATACATATACTCATAACGCTCTCCGGGAATGAGCATCGTTCTGATCTCGCCCGTTGTACCGTCGTCATAGGACATCAGCGAAAACATCTCATAAACATTTTTCGCATTTTCATCGGTATAGCGATAGTAAATGTGAAGATCTTCGTATTCGCCTACGACGATCAGTACATCGTAATTCTCGTAGACACGGAGCATCTGCTTTTCAAGGCCGATCTTCACCCATTTATCGGTAACGCCCACATTGTTCTTCATATGGGCAATATCCTCCGCTACATCCTGAACTTCCTCTTCTACACCCTTCATAAACTGGTTAAACTCGACGAATGAGTGGGATTTGTTTGGAAACTCCGTCCAGGTATATCCGCTGCCCGAATTTGCAAGCTGCTTCTCCGGAAGACCGCGCGCCTTCTTGGGCATTTTTGCCCGCATTCTCTGCTGCGTAGCTGAAAGACCCAAATCGATTTTTTCGCCTACAAGCGTCTCATCAAGTCGCTCATTTGCCAAAAGCAGCTTTGCTGCTTCTGTGCCGGCATCGATCCTCTTTGCAAACAGACTGCAGCCTGCTATAGAAAGCAGAACTGAGCCAAGCATACAAACGACCAATAGTGCAGAAATAAATCTTTTCATTATGTATTCCTCCTTGTGGAAATT
>SVRH01000030.1 GCA_015064925.1 Oscillospiraceae bacterium
GCAATGCCCGCGTCCGAAAGCTGCACCGTGCGCCCCAGCCGCTCCACCGAGCGCGCCGCCAGCGCATCCACCACGATCACAAGATCGGGCTTGATCGCCTCGGCAGCCTTTGCGATCAGGCTTGCCGCCTCCACGCCCGTGTCCCCCAGCACACCGGGTGCCAGCGCAGACACCTCCATTTGTCCCAGCCCCTCAAACAGGGTCGGCTCCAGGCGGCGCAGATGCGCCGTCACTGTGATGCGATCCACCGTCCACGGCCCCAGCGCATCCGCCGTGATCCTGCGGTTTCCGAGCCCCGCCACCAAAACCGCGCTCGCCCCGGGCGCCACCCGATCCATCATGGAACGAAGCTGCCCCCCCAAAAGCGCGACAAGCGCCTGTTGTGCTGTCTGTGCCATATGGGAAAGGGGCTCGAAGGAAAGGGTAAGATATGACCCGCGCGGCTTCTGCAGCACCCTTGCCGCCTGCTCATCGGTAATCTCGATGTGGGAAAGCAGCACACCGTCCACGGTATGCTGACTGTGGCGCACCCCCGAAAGCTGCGCCCCGTCCACCGCCTCGCGGCTCTCTCCCGCAAGGTCGGTGCGAATGTAGCTGTTGTCCATTTCGACCTCCGTTTTTGGTAACAGTATGCCCGATTTAAACTTTTTTACACATTTTTTTCATTTTTAGCGGTCGCCCTCCCCCCGCAAACCACGGTCACACCAAGGACAGCGATCCGTTTTTTAGTGCAAATTCACTAATTTTTAACCGAATTATTGTGCAATCGTCCAAAAAAATTTTTTGATAAAAAACTGCGGCTTATCCTCTTGATTATCCGAGCAAAAGGTGATATAATACGGGGGTAGAATACTGCGACGGAGGCGGTCGGCACACCGCACCGTCTGATTCCATAAGGGGGACCTCAAAATGAAAAAAGTATTATCCGCAATTCTTTGTCTCTTAATGCTGGTATCCACCTGTGTTTCCTTTGCCGGCTGCGGCGAGAAATACGATGAAGACTACACAGGACCGATCGTGCCCGTGTACTTCTCCGAGATACCCACCACCTTCGACCCACATTTGGCATATCTGGACAACACCGCACTGCCCGTGCTGAGCCTGATGTACGAGGGTCTTTACAAGTACGACGCCAAAGGCAAGGTCGTAAAGGGCCTGGCAACCGGCTACAAGTGGATCGAAAAGGATGACAAGACCGGCACCTACGTGATCGAGATCAAGCTCCGCGAATCCCGCTGGAACGACCAGACCACCGTTTCCGCCGACGACTTCGTATTTGCTTGGAGACGTCTGCTGGACCCCAAAAACACATCCCCTGCCGCCAGCATGCTGTATATGATCAAGAACGCGTATGAAGCTCGCAACGCAGTGGGCGATACCACCGTTTATGACCTGGGCGCACTGGCAGTCAACGAAAGAACTCTGCGCATCACCTTCGCGGAAAAGCCCAACATGGATCTTTTCCTTGAGTATCTGGCAAGCCCCGCACTCGTGCCGCTGCGTGACACTGCCGTAAGAAAGACCGGTGACAACGACTGGGCTTCCCAGCCTGCTATCATTCTGTCCAACGGTCCCTTCTTCCTTAAGAATTTGAATATCAAGGACACCGCCACCGATGACGAAACTCTGGTCATGCGTCTGGAGCGTAACCGCTACTACAAGAGATGCATCGAAGAGGATAAGGAAGACCTTGTTAACAAGTACGTTCTGCCTTACCGTTTGGAATTCATCTTCGGCGGCTCTGCCAAGACCGCAGCCGCGCAGGCATATCAGAGCTATCTTGACGGTGACGTTCTGATCAACGCCCTGCAGCCTCTGGACAAGAGAGCCGAGGCAGCCGAGGACGCCAAGATCGTTGACACTCTGTCCACCCACACCTATCTGTTCAACACCAAGCACGAGCTGTTCAGCGATGCAAGAGTGCGCAAGGCGCTTTCTCTCGCCATCGACCGTAACAAGCTGGCTGAAATGGTCGTCTTCGCCAAGGCAGCGGGCGGTATCATCCCCGATGGCGTAGCCGAGACCACCACCAAGGGCTCGAAGAAGCAGTTCCGCGAAGAGGGCGGCTCTTTGATCGCGCCCACCGCCGACATTGCAGAAGCAAAGAAACTGCTGGATGCTGCCGGCATCAACAAGAAGACCGCCTTCACCATCACCGTAAAGGCAAGCGACGAGGTTGCTTGTGCTGTGGCGGAAGAGGTGGCAAAGATCTGGAATGATCAGCTGGGTCTGAACTGCTCGGTACGTACCCTTGGCTACAAGGTATACGACGACATGAACGGCGAAAGAAAGCCCGGCGATCCTCTGTACAATCCCGATGCATCCGAATACGAAAATCTGGTATTCGACCTGTACCTTGCCAACTATCTGGCAGGCGGCAACGA
The DNA here is from genome assembly GCA_015064925.1 of Oscillospiraceae bacterium. Taxonomy (GTDB): domain Bacteria; phylum Bacillota; class Clostridia; order Oscillospirales; family CAG-272; genus SIG655. Next base: position 2,385 of record SVRH01000030.1, read on the forward strand.
CGTTGTGCTGTCCGACGTGAAGGCAAAGAAGATGGAAAAGGTCAACATCTCCGCCAAGGAGCTGGCAGGCTTTGACATCATCGCTGTGGATATGCAGCAGCTGTCCGTGGACGCATTCGCGACCCTGGCAAGCTACGCAACCTACTACAACGGCGGTCCCATCGACATTTCCAAGTTCAACGATTCCGAGGGACAGGACGCGACCAAGCCCGAGGATGCAGAGCACGTTACCGGCTACCGTAGCGAGGCTTACAACAAGCTGATCGAAAAGGCACACGCTGAAAAGGATCTGAAGAAGCGCGCAGCCATCCTGCACGAAGCAGAGCAGATGCTGATCAACGATATGCCCGCAATGCCTCTGTTCGTATATCAGATGGGCTACCAGGTCAGCGACGAGCTGAAGGGCATCTCCTTCGGCTGGAGCGGCACTCTGAACGCAGCAAAGATCAAGTATCCCGGCTACGTTGAGCCCGTTGAGGATTTCTCTTCCTCTTCCGATGAAGAAAACAAGGCGCAGGCTAAGTCCGACAACACCGAAAAATCCGGTGCAGGCGACGACAAGTAAGGACAAAGCCCCGCAATTGCACACCAAACAAAAAACAAAAGGGATTGTCGCAAGCGACAGTCCCTTTTTTCAAAGCGGAGATTACTATGCTGAAAACAAAACTGAAAAACAAAACCGATATTAAGATCTTCATTCTGTATCTGCTGAGCAACGTCGGCTACCCCCTGCAGTACGCGCAGATCAACGACATTTCGGTGCAGGACAACTTCGTGGGCTCCATCGAGTTTGCCGAATGCTTCTCCGAGCTTTTGGAGACAGGGAACGTGGAGGAATGTGCGCCGGAGCCCGACGCGGAGGGTGACGTACCCTGCTATCGCATTACCCAGCAGGGTCTGTCGGTGGCAGCCGCACTGGAAAGCGACATCCTGGGCTTCATCCGCACCAAAAGCCTCAAGAGCGCCCTGCGCTACCTCTCCTTCAACCGCAAGGGCTGCTACGTCCACACCAAGGTCACCCAGCGTCCCGACGGCAAATTTGACCTGAAATGCTCGGTGGCAGAGCCCGACAGCCCCACCATGGAGCTATCGGTCACTGTGGACAACCGCTACCAGCTCAATCGGATGCGCCACCACTTTGAGGAGAACCCCGAGACCGTCTATCGCTCTATTTTGGCGCTTCTTTCGGGAGAAGCGGACTATCTTCTCTAATTTCACTGGCAAAATCACCAAAAAACGCCCCGTTTTCATGTAGATAATTTACAAAATGAAGCGCAGCCGCAAAAAAACTATTGACAAACGCAAAAACCGTGGTATAATGATATTATACACCGCAGTTTACTCCCAACGGAGGGAAAATGGACGAAAAACTGAGCATTTGTTTGCAAAAAGTGAAGGAGGGTGCCCCCGGTGCCTTTGACGATCTTTCGCAGCTCTACCGCCCGTTGATCCTGAGTCTTGTGGACAGCTTTGAGGCAGCCATGCCTGCCGACTGCAGCAGCAGAGAGGATCTTTTACAGGAGGCGACACTGGCACTCTACCGCGCCGCCACCTCCTTTGACGAAATGCAAACAGCTGTCACCTTCGGACTGTACGCCAAGATCTGCATTCGGAACCGACTGATCTCCGCACTGCGCAAGCAAAAGCGAAGAGCCGAACGGTCTGTTGCCGTTGCCGAGCTTCCCCCGGCGCCTCATTCATCAGGCTTTGACCTGGAAACGGTCAAGGAACAGTTCGGGCATCTTTTGACTCGTTATGAGGAGCAGGTCCTTACTTTGCGGCTTCACGACCTTTCCTACAAGGAGATCGCAGAACAGCTGCACAAGGATCCCAAATCGGTGGACAACGCCCTTTGTCGCATCCGAGCCAAGATCCGCAGCGCCAAAAAAGGCGGTCAATGACCCCAAACCAAGGTCCAAAGAGACGACTGACGTCTCAAAGATAAAAATTTCTAAATCGCAAAGCGAGGTAACCAAACATGTATCAGGACATCACATTGAAGTGCAAGGACTGCGGAAATGAATTCGTTTTCACAGCCGGCGAGCAGGAATTCTATGCAGAGAAGGGCTTCCAGAACCAGCCCCAGAGATGCAAGGCTTGCCGCAATCAGCGTAAGAACGCAACCAAGCCCCAGAGAGAATTCTTCACCGCAACTTGTTTCAAATGTGGCAAGGAAGCACTGATCCCCTTCCAGCCCTCCAACGACAGACCTGTATATTGCAGCGAATGCTACGCTGAAATGAAGCAGGAGCAGTGATCCAACTTCCCCGATTGCGATTTTACAACGGTCTCAACACGGGAAAACACAGTGAAACGGGACATCCCGTTGATAGTAAAAAGACTGTCACCCAGGTGGCAGTCTTTTTACTGTGATAGGAAGGAGTACCTCATGAAGGAATGTAGACTTTGCCCGCGAAGCTGCGGAGCAAACAGAGAAACGGGCGTCGGCTTTTGCCGCGTTTCGGAAAGGATCACGCTGGCGCGCGCCGCGCTGCATCACTGGGAGGAGCCCTGCATCTCGGGAGAGCGTGGCTCGGGCACCGTCTTTTTTTCGGGCTGCAGCCTCGGCTGCGTCTTTTGTCAAAACCGCGAGATCAGCCGCGGCGGCAAGGGCATGGAGGTGGACGCCGAGCGCTTTCGGGAAATTCTGTTTTCGCTGAAGGCGCAGGGTGCGGAAAACATCAATCTGGTCACGCCCATGCACTACGCCCCCGCCATCACAGCCGCCATCTCCCCCATCAAGGCGCAGCTGGACATCCCCGTGGTGTGCAACACGGGCGGCTATGACAAGAAGGAAACGGTGGATCTGATGGCGAGCGTCACCGACTGCTTCCTGCCCGACTTCAAATTTGCCACGGGCGAGCTCGCCGCGCGCTATGCCTCTGCGCCGAATTATCCGCAGGTGGCGCTGGACGCCATCGAGCGCATGGTGCAGCACACGGGAAGAGCCGTCTTTGACCAAAGGGGCATCCTGCAGCGCGGCACGCTGGTGCGCCACCTGATCCTGCCCGGCAATCGCAAGGACAGCATCCGCGCACTGGATCTGCTGGCAGAACGGGTGGGGGCAGAGAACGTTTTACTGTCGCTGATGAGCCAGTACACCCCCCAGCCGGGTGCCACAGGACCGCTTGCCAGACGCATCACCGAGTTCGAGTACCGCAGCGTTTTGGAGCATGCTCTCTCCCTCGGCTTCGAGGGCTATATGCAGGACAGATCGTCTGCAACGGCGATTTTCACCCCTTCTTTTGACCTGGAGGGCGTTTCGGAGATAGTTTGATAAAAATTTATTGATAAAAAATCAACAAAAAATACAAATAATCCACAAAATGCGCTTGATTTTTTAAAAAATATGCGCTATAATAAGCTTGGATATATATACATAGCGAAAGGAATCTCTATGGAACGCGTCAGCAAACACAATTATTATTTGGATATTGCAGAAACTGTTGCCAGCCGCGGCACCTGTCTGCGCCGCAGCTTCGGTGCGATCATCGTACAGAACGATTCAATCCTTGCCACCGGCTACAACGGAGCGCCCCGCGGCAGAAAAAACTGCTGCGACCTCGGCTTCTGTATGCGTGAAAAGCTGGCGATCCCCCGCGGAGAACGCTACGAGCTTTGCCGCTCGGTGCACGCCGAGGCAAACGCCATCATCGCGGCAGGCAGAGAGAGCATGATCGGCGCCACCCTGTACATGACCTGCATCGACCCCCACACCAAGGCGGTGGTGGGCGGCGTCTCCAGCTGCGCCATGTGCAAGAGAATGGTCATCAACGCAGGCATCGATCGGGTGATCGTGCGCGAGGACGCCGAGCACTATACCGAATTCAAGGTGCAGGACTGGATCGACAACGACGACAGTCTGACAGGCACCTTCGGCTACTGATGGACGGGTTGCCGTCCGAGCGCGGGGATGAGGGCATTTTCCCCATGACAGAAGAGGATCTTTCGCAGGTGGTGTGCATCGAGCAGGCAAGCTTCTCTCTGCCGTGGAGTCAAAGCGCCTTTGAATCCACCCTTCGCTGTCCCACCTCACAGCCGCTGGTCTACCGCAAAGACGGAAAGATCTTGGGCTACGCCGTCTGCTCGACGGTGTACGAAATGGCGGAGCTTTACAACATCGCCGTGGACCAAAGCTGCCGTAAGATGGGCATCGGAGCGGAGCTGCTTTCATTTGTCATCCGATACTGCGCGAAAAAGGGTGCGGAAAATCTCTTTTTGGAGGTGCGCCGCTCCAACGACGCCGCCCGACGCCTCTACGAGCGATTTGGCTTTTCCTATGACTCGGTGCGGAAAAACTACTACAAAAACCCGACGGAGGATGCCCTTTTGATGCATCTTCCTCTGAAAAAATAAAGGTAACACTATGATCATCCTAGCATTTGAATCCTCATGTGACGAAACCGCTGCTGCGGTGGTGGAGCTTGACGAAGAAAGGGGCGTGCGCCGCATCCTTTCCTCGCTCGTTGCCTCTCAGGTCGCCATTCACGCGCTGTACGGCGGCGTGGTGCCCGAGATCGCCAGCCGCGCCCACACCGAAGCCATCTCAAATCTGGCAGAGGGAGCGCTGCAGCAGGCAGGCATCACCGTGGAGCAGGTGGACTGCGTGGGCGTCACCGCCCATCCGGGGCTCATCGGCGCGCTGCTGGTGGGCGTCAACTTCGCAAAGGCATACGCTTACGCCAATCGCAAGCCGCTGGTGGCGGTGGATCACATCCTCGGTCACGTGGCAGCTGCCTATCTTTGCCATCCCAAGCTGAAGCCTCCGTTTTTTGCCATGGTGACCTCTGGCGGACATACTTCGCTTTTGTCCTTTTCGGACTATACTAAGGTAGAGACCGTCGGACGCACCCGTGACGACGCGGTGGGCGAATGCTTCGACAAGGTCGCCCGTACCATGGGGCTGCCCTATCCCGGCGGCGCGGAAATGGACCGTCTGGCAACGCTCGGCGATCCCAAGGCGATCAAATTCCCCTTGGCTGCCATCCGCGACGACACCCTTGACTTTTCCTTCAGCGGTCTGAAAACCGCCGTCATCAATCATCTCAACACCTGCCGTCAGAAGGGCGAGGAGATCCGCCGAGAGGATCTGGCTGCCTCCTTCACAAAAGCCGTCACCGACTCGGTGGTCACCCGTCTGCACGAGGCAAAGGACCGCTACGGATTTGACAAATTCGTTTTGGCAGGCGGCGTGTGCGCCAATTCCCATTTGCGAAAGGCTGTAATGGAATTCGGCAAGAAGAGGGGCGTTGCGATCTACTTCCCCGATCTCGCGCTTTGCGGCGACAATGCCGCCATGATCGGCGCGCAGGCGTACTACGAGGCAAGGGCAGGGCATTTTGCCGACTTTTCGCTCAATCCCAGCGCCACGCACAGAGGTGTATAAGGGGAAAATATTTCCGTCATTTTGACGAATACATATGCATCGTATCCATGCACGTTCTTCTTTGTTTTCCTGCTTTTGGCAATTTCGTCAGTGTGTACATCCCCACACGCACGGTGCAAAACTGTGGGTAACCCTGGGGATTGTGTGCGCATCTTTTGCAAAAAGGGCGATAAATTCCCGTTTTTGCAAAGCAGAACTCTTGTTCCCTGTGGAAAACTCTGGGGAGAATGTGGAGTACTCTACCAATTTGTGTTAAAAATTATCATCTATAAAAATGCACAACCGAATGCCGACCCACCGCGGGCGGCAATCAGAAAGGACCGACTATGAACACAAACGAAACCAAGAACGAACTGAGAACCGAAGGCAAAGATACGCCAAACGTTCCCAAGGCAGTCATCAACCGTCTGCCCCGTTACTACCGCTACCTGCGCGAGCTGCTTGCCAAGGGCATCGGACGCATCAGCTCGGGCGATCTTGCCCGCATGATGAGCGTCACCGCATCTCAGATCCGTCAGGACCTGAACTGCTTTGGCGGCTTCGGTCAGCAGGGCTACGGCTACAACGTGGAATATCTCTTTGGCGAGATCAGCCGCATTTTGGGCGCGAAGGAGGGCTTCTCCTGCGTGATCATCGGTGCGGGCAATCTGGGCTGCGCACTGGCAAACGGCTCCACCTTTGCCCGTCGCGGTGTCACCCCCGTGGCGCTGTTTGACGTGTCTCCCGCCGTTGTGGGCACCCGCGTGGCAGGACTTCCCGTGTACCACGTCAACACTCTGGAAAAGTTCTTCCAGACCCACAACGTGGACATCGCTGTGCTGACCACCCCCAAGCCTGCCGCTGCTGAGATCGGCCGCAGACTGAGCGCACTGCAGGTGGGCGCGGTTTGGAACTTCACCGGTGTGGAGCTGAACCTCAACCCCGACGTGATCCTGCAGAACGTGCACCTGGGCGACTCGCTGATGACCCTGTGCTACAACCTGCGTCTGGCTCGCAATGAAATTGACTAAAAATCCGCGCTACTACCCGCTATACTGGTTTTTGCTGCTGACCTGGGGGATCCTTTCCACCCTGCCGGGTCTTGTTGTGACGCTTGTGCTGCTGATCTGCGGCAAAAAACCGCAGCGGTTGGGGCCGATGATCTACTTCCGCGTGGGGAAGAACTGGGGAGGCTGCGAGCTGGGAGGCATGTTCCTGCGGGACACCACCTCCACCGAGCACGTGACCTATCACGAGGCGGGGCACAGCATTCAGACCTTGATGTTTGGTCCTCTGATGCCCTTTCTCATTTCCATTCCCTCCTTTTTGCGCTACCATTATCGCAATTTGGTGAAGAAGGTATCGCCCGAGCGGGCGAAGAAGCTGCCGCCCTACGATGCCATTTGGTTTGAGGGCCAGGCGACTCGCCTTGGCAAGCGCTACTTCGCGCCTGCCCCCGAGCAGAAGGATGGGGAGGCTGCACAATGAAATACGAATTCAATTTCGGAAAGGCAGTGATCTGTCTGCCCGAGGCTACTTTGTCGCGCCTGGAAACGGCGGGCGCCACCGAGCTGAAGCTGCTGCTGCTGCTGGCGGGCAGACCCGACCTCTGCCGTCAGTCCGACCCCGAAACGCTGGGGGGACTGTTGGGCGTGAGCGAAGCCGAGGCTGCCATCGCCATTAGCTTTTGGCGGGGAGCGGGCATCCTCACAGAGGACAAGAAAGCGCAAAAGAAGAGCAAAAGGGTCGCACCTGCGCAGCCAAGCGACAACGAAAGAGACAGCGAGCCCGAGCAGATGACGATGCCTGCCCCTGCCGTGGTGCCGGCAAAGCAGTCCCAGCCCAGCTACACCGGGCAGGAGATGGAGCGGATCCTGGGAGCAAATCCCGGTCTGCAGGACACCCTCAACGAGTGTCAAAGCATCCTCGGCAAGGTCTTTACCCAAAACGACAGCGCCAAATTCATCACACTTTCCGACTATTACGGTCTGGAGGACGCCTACATTCTGCTGCTTTGCACCTACCTTTGCGGCATTGGCAAGAGCAGCGTGGCGTACGTCTACAAGACCGCCACAGAGCTGTACATGAACAACGTGGACAGTCTGGAAGCGCTGGAGAGCTACATTGAAAAACGGGAAAAGGCGGCTTCCTTCGAGGGAAGAATGCGCAAGCTCATGGGCATTGGCGCACGCGCCCTTTCCACCAACGAGAAAAAACGCTTTGCCGAGTGGTCAGAGCTTGACTTTACCGATGACGTCCTGCAGGTGGCGTACGACGAAACGGTGGATGCCAGCGGTAAGGCATCGGTGAACCTGATGCACACCATTCTGACCTCATGGAAGGAAAAGGGCGTGCAGAGCGTGCAGGACGCAAGAAGCTGCATTGCCGAGCGCAAGCAGGAAATGAAGAAAAAGTACGCCAAGAAAGGCGACGCACCGGGCGCAGGAGTCCACTCCTTTGCCGAAACCAGCTTTGATACCGAGGAATTTTTTGATATCGCGCTGAAGCGGAGCATGGAGATCGCCAAGGAACAACAAGACGGAGACAAGAAATGAGCTACAACCCGAAGATTTACGCGTCGGTGAAGGACGCAATGGAGCAAAAGAGGCGCAAAGCCGTTGCCGATGCGGACAGACGCACCGCCGAGGTGGGCAAGCTGTACCCCGAGATCGGTCAGGTGGACGCCATCCTTGCCCAAACGGGTCTGCGCATCATGGAAGCCATCCGCATGGGGCAGAAGGGTCTTTCCGAGCGCATGGCAGCGCTGGAGGAGGAAAACGCACTGCTGCTGGAAAAGCGCAGAGAATACCTCGCATCCCACGGACTGCCTGCCGACTACACCGATCCGCAGTACGCCTGCCGCGACTGCGAGGACACCGGCTACCGCAAGGGAAAAATGTGCACCTGCCTGCGGCAAGCCCTGTTTTTGGAGGGGGTTGCCCGTTCAGGACTGGGCAGGCTGCCCGAAACGCAGAGCTTTGATAATTTTCTCTGCTCCTACTACACCGATCCCGAGAGCGTTGGCACGGTGCTGCAATTCTGCCGCCGCTTTGCCGAAAGCTTTGACGAAAACACGGTAGAGAACATCCTCATCACCGGTGCCACGGGGCTGGGCAAGACCCACCTTTCCACCGCCATCGGGCAGGAGGTCATCCGCCGCGGCTTCGACTGCGTGTACACCAGCGCACAAAATCTGCTGTCGGATTTCGAATACGAGCGCTTCGGACGGGGCTACCGCGACGATTCCCCCGACCGCACCGAGCGTTACTTTGCCTGCGATCTGCTGATCATCGACGATTTCGGCACCGAAATGGGCAACCAATTCACGGTGGCAAGTCTGTACAACCTCATCAACAGCCGCATGAACGCGGGCAAACCCATAATCATCAACACCAATCTCTCCTCGAGCGAGCTGCGCACGCGCTATGACGACCGCATTGCCAGCCGTCTGTTCGGCGAATTCATCTTTTTCCGTCTGCAGGGAAAGGACATCCGCCAGCAAAAGAGAATGAAATAAAAAAGCGTCCCACGGGACGCTTTTTTAAATGAAGAATGATGAATTAAGAATGATGAATTGAGGAAGCTTTGTGCCCTTTCGGGCAAAAAGCAACCATAATTCTGCATTCTGCATTCTTCACCGGCAAAAAAGACCGACGTGCGTCGGTCTTTTTTGCTTACAGATTGTTCTTGGCAAAGTTCCAGCTGTCGCGGCACATGGTGTCCAGATCCTTCTTGGCTTCCCAGCCGATGAGCTCCTTGGCTCTTGTGGGGTTGGCGTAGCAGGTGGCAAGGTCGCCCGGGCGACGCGCCACAATCTTATAGGGAACCGGCTTGCCGCAGGCCTTTTCGTATGCCTTCAGCACGTCCAGCACCGAGTAACCGATACCCGTGCCCAGATTGACGGTCAGCACGCCCTTGTGGCTGTCCAGGTACTTGATCGCCTTCACGTGACCGATGGCAAGGTCCACCACGTGGATGTAGTCGCGCACACCGGTGCCGTCGTGGGTGTCGTAGTCGTCACCGAACACGTTCAGATGGGGCAGCTTGCCCACCGCCACCTTGCAGATGTAGGGCAGCAGATTGTTGGGAATGCCGTTGGGGTCCTCACCCAGCAGCCCGCTCTCGTGGGCGCCGATGGGGTTGAAGTAGCGCAGCAGCGCCACCGACAGCTCGGGATCGGCAAAGGCCTCGTCCTTCAGAATGACCTCCTGCATGGCTTTGGTGGAGCCGTAGGGGTTGGAGCAGTTGCCGGTGATCATGTCCTCGTTGTAGGGCGAGGGGTTGTTGCCGCCGTAAACGGTGGCAGAGGAGGAAAATACGATCTGCTTGCAGCCGTACTTCTTCATTACCTCCAGCAGCACAAGGGTGCTGTCGATGTTGTTTTTATAATACAGTAAGGGCTTTGCCACCGATTCACCCACCGCCTTCAGGCCCGCAAAGTGGATGACGCAGGTGATCTCGTGGCGCTTGAACACCTCTTCCAGCGCCGCCATATCGCAAACGTCCACCTGATAGAAGTGGATCGTGGCGTCGGTCAGCTGCTTGATCTTGTCAAGCACCTCGATCTTGGAGTTGTACAGATTGTCAACGATGACGATCTCTGTTTCGCCGGCATTTGCCAGCTCCACCACGGTGTGGGAGCCGATGTAGCCCATACCTCCGGTTACTAAAATCATTGTATGATACCTCTTTCGTTTTAACTTATTGCTTAGTCCACAGTCTGAAGGGATACTTGCCGCCCTCCACCATGGCGCGGATGCTGGCGGTCACCTTTTCCTTGTCCTCGGGGTAGGTCACGCCGTACCACTGGGCGGGGGTGAGCAGCACTCTCACGCAGCATCTGCCTGCTTCCATGCTCTTGTTCACCGCCACGGGCAGGTAGAATTCGCTCTTTTGGGGATCCTCGATGTAGTGGAGGAATTCGGTAAATCTTGCCTCCAGCTCCTCGAAGATGCGGGGGGTGAACGCCCAGCAGTTCATGGACGCCACGCCGTTCTCGTCGGTGGGGAACTCCACGTCGTTTTCAAGGTAGACGGTCTGTCCCTCGCCGTTGCGGTAGATCTTGGTGCGCTCCACGATCTTGTGCAGTCTGCCGTCGGGCTCTGTTTCGCAAAGACCTCTGGAAACCGAGCCGTTTTCGGTCAGAGTGTTCTTGAGGATGTAGCCCGCCATGGCGTACTCGGTGCCGTCTGTGGACTGACTCGAAAGGAAGTCGCCCATCACGCGGAAGGTCTCGGCGCCGTAGAAATCGTCGGCATTGATCACCACGAAGTTGTCATCTCCGATGACCTCCTTGGCGCACAGCAGTGCGTGACCGGTGCCCCAGGGCTTCACTCTGCCCTCGGGAACGGGAAAGCCCTCGGGGAGCATGGTCAGCTCTTGGTAGGCGTATTCCACCTTGATATGCTCGGCAACGCGATCTCCCACGGTCTTTCGGAAGAGCGCCTCGTTTTCCTTCTTGATGATGAACACCACGCGGTCAATGCCGGCTCGCAGTGCATCGAAGATGGAAAAGTCAATGATGAATTCTCCGTTTTGCGTCATAGGGTCGAGCTGCTTCAGACCGCCGTAGCGGGAGCCCATACCGGCTGCCAAAATTGTCAGTGTCATTTGTGTATCCTCCGTTTTTTCTCAAGATTATTTTCTGGGATCTATGTGGGGGAAGTAGGCAATGAAGTAGTTGATGCCCGACCAGACGGTCATCAGGGTCATGAACGCCATGGAGGCGTAGGTGATGATCTGCAGATCGGCAACGGTTTTAAAGAAGGGGTGGATGAGCCCAAAGAGCTCACCGATGACCACGGGCTCAAGCAGTGCGCACATGACGAACACCACCTGAGACACGGTCTTGACCTTGCCCATCCAGTTGGCGGCGATGACCACACCGGTGGCGTTGTTGGCGACCATGCGCAGCGAGGTGACCGCCAGCTCGCGGAAGATGACCACAAAGGAGGCGATGACCATCAGCAGGCTGAAGGGATAGTCGGTGCGGTACATATAGATCAGACCGAGGAAGGCACCGAAGACCATCAGCTTATCCGCCAGAGGATCGAGGAATTTACCGAAGTCGGTGATCAGATTGTGCTTTCTGGCGATCTTGCCGTCCAGCATATCGGTGATGGCGGTGCCCACAAAGAGGGCGGCGACGATGATGCGCTGTGCGATCCAGGGCATGAAGTCTGCCAGCATGAAAACAAGGAACACAGGGATCAGGCACATACGCAGTACGGTTAATTTGTTGGGTAAATTCAGTTTCATACGGTTTCCTTTCCGACGTAGCGACCCACCAGGTCGTAGTCCAATACTTCATCGATTTGTACCCGCACGAAGCTGCCCATGGGGAGCTTGCGGGGGGCTTTGAAATAGATCTTACCGTCGATATCGGGGGCATCGGCGGCGCTTCTGCCGAAGAACATTTCGGAAACGGGGTCATAGTCCTCCACCAGCACGGTGAGGATGTCGCCCGGCTTTTCTGCGTTCATGCGCTCCACCACGGCAAGCTGCTCACGCATGATGATGTCGTAGCGATCCTGCTTTACCTGCTCGTCGATCTGATCGGGCAGATCGTAGGCGGGGGTGTCCTCCTCGCGGGAGTAGGGGAAGGCGCCGAAGCGCTCGAATTTCACGTCCTTGATGAAGGCGCACAGCTCTTCAAAGTCTTCCTCGGTCTCGCCGGGGAAGCCCACGATGGCGGTGCTGCGGATGATGATGCCCGGCACGCTCTCACGCAAACGCTTGATGGCGTCCTTGATGTCGGCAGCGCTGCCGTGACGGTTCATGGCGCGCAGCATCTTGTCGGAAATGTGCTGGATGGGCAGGTCGATGTACTTGACAAGCCTTGGATTGGTCTTAAACTGCTCCACAAGGGCGTCGGTGATCTTGTCGGGATAGCAGTAGAGCACGCGGATCCAGGGGATATTGGTCTCGGCGGTGATGCGCTCGATGAGCTCTGCCAGCTTGTAATCTCCGTAAAGGTCAAGCCCGTATCGGGAGGTGTCCTGCGCGATGAGGTTCAGCTCCTTGACGCCCGATTCCTCCAGCGCCTTTGCCTCCTCGATGAGCTCCTCCATGGGTCGGCTGCGGAAGGGTCCGCGGATCATGGGGATGGCGCAGTAGGTGCAGCGGTTGTCGCAGCCCTCGGCGATCTTCATGTAGGCGGTGTAGAAGGGGGTGGTCAGGATTCTGCCGCCGCCAAGCTCCGCTGTGGCAAGCTCCGCGCGGTCGAAGTATTCCTTGCCCGCCAGCACGGCGTCCACCGCTTCCACGATCTTATCCCAGCTGCCGACGCCCAGCACGGCGTCCACCTCGGAAAGCTGCTCCAGAACGTCTCTTCCATAGCGCTGAGCCATGCAGCCGGTGACGACGATGCCCCTCAGATGACGATGCTCCTTGAGCCAAGCCACGTCGAGAATGCTTTCGATGCTTTCCTTTTTGGCGGATTCGATGAAGGCACAGGTGTTGACGATGATCACGTCCGCCTCGATGTCCTCGGGCGTGATCTCGTAGCCCGCCTCGGCAAGCAGCTGCAGCATGCGTTCGGTGTCCACCAGGTTTTTGGAGCAACCCAGCGACACAAATCCAATTTTTGCGTTTCTTTTCATACTTTTTCCTCTATATATGCATTGCTTGAGCAAGATGATTTCAAGTTTAGGGGCAGGCGGAGGGTGGGGCGCACTTTACCCGTGGGGCAAAATGCACCCGCAAGCCTCACTCTTCTTCTGCCGTCATGGCAGCCTTGATGTCGCCGTAGAGAAATCCGCGGCGCATAAGGGCATCCACTGTCTTTTTGTCGTCGGTCTTTCTGACCTTCGGCAGGGCCTTTTTGCAGTTTTCCCGTTCATCAAGGCGCGAGAGGGCGTCCTCCAGATGATACGCAAGGGTATCGGAGGCAAAGCCCTTCAGGCGCACCTGCATGGCGATACGGCGTCTGCCGTACAGCTTTACGTTTCCAAGGTACTCCACCAAGCGGTAAAGGTACCGTTTTTCGTCGAGATAGCGGTGTTTTAGCATGTAATCCACGGCAAACTCGGTGCTTTCCTCGGGATAGCCCTTGTCAAGCAGCTTTTGCCGCAGGGTCTGTTCGGTGCACTCCGCGTAGGCGAGGATGTTCAGCGCGCTTTTCAGCGCACGCTCGTTGTCGCTTTTGGGCTGCACACTTGCTTGCGTTTCCATCATTCCTCGTCAAGGCCGAGGGAAGCGATGTCAAACTCGGTTTCGTCGTCCAGCACGGGCAGGATCGCCTCTTCCTCGAGGATCTCGTCGGTGTTGGAATTGCGGATCTTTTCTTCGATCTCGGCAAGCAGCGCGGGATTTTCCTCCAGGGTCTTCTTGGTGTTGTCCTTACCCTGACCGAGGCGGTCGGGACCGTAGAAGAAGTAGGCGCCCGAGCGCTCCAGAATGCCCAGCGCCAGACCCACGTCGATGATCTCGCTGATCTTGGAGATGCCCTTGCCGTAGATGATGTCGAATTCGGCGGTCTTGAAGGGGGGAGCCACCTTGTTCTTGACCACCTTACACTTGGTTCTGCCGCCGTAGATCTCGGTGCCGTTCTTGAGGTTTTCGCTGCGGCGCACCTCGATGCGCACCGAGGCGTAGAATTTCAGCGCGCGTCCGCCGGTGGTGACCTCGGGGTTGCCGTAGATCACGCCCACCTTTTCACGCAGCTGGTTGATGAAGATGACGATGCTGTTGGACTTGGAGATGGCGCCCGAGAGCTTGCGCAGAGCCTGGCTCATGAGGCGCGCGTGCAGACCCACGTGGGAGGAGCCCATGTCGCCGTCGATCTCCGCCTGGGGCACCAGAGCCGCCACCGAGTCCACCACGACGATGTCCACGGCCCCCGAGCGCACCAGTGCCTCGGTGACCTCCAGCGCCTGTTCGCCCGAATCGGGCTGGGAGACCAGCATTTCGTTGATGTTGACGCCAAGTGCCTTGGCATAATTTGGGTCGAGCGCGTGCTCGGCGTCCACGAAGGCGGCCGTACCGCCCTGACACTGCACCTCTGCCACGGCATGGAGCGCCACGGTGGTCTTACCGGAGGATTCCGGCCCGTAGATCTCGATGATTCTGCCCTTGGGCAGACCGCCCACACCCAGTGCCAGGTCGAGGGTCAGAGATCCGGTGGAAACGGCGCTGACTTCAAGGCTGTTGCCTTCGCCCAGACGCATAACGGTGCCTGCACCGTATTTTTTTTCCAGTTGAGAGATAGCGGTGTCCAGTGCCTTACCCTTGGCATCCTGCACGGTGGCAGCGGCAGCCGCTTTTTTTGATACTCTTGCCATTTGAAAATTCCTTTCAAAAAATGAAAAATGAAGAAAGAATGAAGAATGAAGAATGCAGAATTGCGGATGCTTTTTCCCCTTCGGGCAAAAAGCTTCATTGAAATGAAAAGGAAAACCCATTTTCAAAGTTTTTGGATCCAAACCTTTTTTCAAAAAGGTTTGGCAGGGTGTGGGACGGAGTCCCTCTTCGTCAGCTTCGCTGCCACCTCTCGGAGGGCAGGCAGCGAAATGCGCTTCTCTCCGCTCAGTACGCCGCGCCGTCCAGATACCAGCTGCCGTTTTCCTTGACCAGCTTGATCTTTTTATCAAACACGGTGCCGTCGCTGCGGGTGGCTTTGACCTTCACCACGCAGGCGGCGGGGGTACCCTCCACCACCTTGGCGCTCTCAATATCGATGTCCTTCAGCAGCGAGAACGCCTCCAGCTTCAGATTGATCTTCAGATGGGAGGGACCGTTCTTGTCGGTGGCGGCGAAGTAGCGGGCGGACTGGTACTCGTTGCCCACAAAGGCGTAGTCGTAGATGGTCTGCAGGTATTCCTTGGAGAACACCTTTGCCGCCGCTTCCTTCAGCTCTCCGATGGTCTTATAGGGAGCGTCTGACGAAACGTAGGCATAAAAGTCGCTGCTGTCCTCGGGCAGCGGAACGTAGGGAAGCCCCTCACCGTAGAAGATGTCGGTCAGCTGTCTTGAGGGGGGCAGCAGCTTTTCCAGCTCCGCCCTTGCCTCGCTGTCCGAGAGGGTCATGAACTTGCAGCCCGTAAGACAGAAAATCAAGAAAAGCAGCGATAGGATGCAACAAACGATTCTTTTCACGTCACACCTCGTCGGTGATCTCAACGATCTTGATTTCTTCGTTTTCGTCCGCCCCGTTCTGCGCGCCGTCCTCGTCCTTCTCGCTCTCCACCACGGTGAAGTTCACGATCTCGGTGTCCTCGGGCATACGCATCACGATGACGCCGCCCGCGGTACGGCTGTAGCAGGGAACATCCGAAACGGGCACGCGGATGACCACGCCGTCGGAGGAGATGAGCATCAGGTCCTCATCCTCGGAAACCGAGGCAATACCCGCCAGCCGTCCGGTCTTTTCGCTGACGTTGTGGCAGGTCACGCCCTTGCCGCCGCGGTTGTGGCAGGCAAAGTCGGCAAAATCGCTTCTCTTGCCGAAGCCGTTCTTGGTCACGGTGACCAGCTTCTTGCTGTCGTCCACCAGTGCCACACCTGCCACCGCATCGCCCTCGGTCAGACGGATGCCGCGCACGCCTCTGGCGGAGCGACCCATGACTCTGGCGTCGTTCTCGTCGAAGCGGCAGGCATAGCCGCCCTCGGTGGCGATGATGACCTCATCGCTGCCGGTGGTGTGGCGCACGTAGATCAGCTCGTCGCCCTCGTCCAGCGTCAGGGCACGCTTACCGCCCTTACGCTTGTAGGCAAACTCGCAAAGCTTGGTTCTCTTGACGGTACCCTGCTTGGTGACGAACAGCAGGTACTCTTCCTTGTCATCCTCCATGTCAAAGTCGGCGACCGACAGCATGGCGGTGATCTTTTCACCCTCCTCCAGCTCGAGGATGTTGACGATATTGGTGCCCTTGGCGGTTCTGCCCGCCTCGGGGATCTGATATGCCTTGATCATCTGCACCTTGCCAAGGTTTGTGAACATCATCAGGTAGGAATGGCTGTTCACGGCGATGACGTTCTCCACGAAGTCCTCTTCCTTGGTGGTCATGCCCACGATGCCCTTGCCGCCGCGACGCTGGGCGGAGTAGGTGTCGGAATTGAGTCTCTTGATATAGCCCGCGTGGCTCATGGTGATCACGCAGGTGTGACGCTCGATGAGATCCTCCAACACGATGTCGTCCTCGGCGGGCGCCAGCTCGGTGCGGCGCTCATCGGCGTATTTTTCCTTGATGAACAGCATCTCGTCCTTGATGATGCCGTAGATCTTGCCTTCGTCGGCAAGAATGCCCTGCAGCTCGGCGACCAGCTCGCGAAGCTTTGCCAGTCTGTCCTCGATCTTCTGCCGTTCCAGACCGGAAAGCTTACCCAGGGTCATGTCAACGATCGCCTGCGCCTGGATCTCGGAGAATCCGAAGCGTTCCATCAGCTTTTCCTTGGCGTCGGCAATGGAGGCGCTTGCCTTGATGATGGCGATGACCTCGTCGATGTGGTCGATCGCAATGCGGTAGCCCTCGTAGATGTGCATTTCCGCCAGCGCCTTGTTCAGGTCGAAGCGGGTGCGGCGCTCCACCACTTCCTTCTGGTGGGCGATGTAGTGCTGCAGGATCTCCTTCAGCGAGAGGATGCGGGGCACGTTGTTGACGATGGCAAGCATATTGGCGGCAAACACGCTCTGCAGCGCGGTGTGCTTGTAAAGCTGATTCAGCACCACCTCGCCGTTGGCGTCCTTGCGGTACTCGATGACGATGCGCATGCCGTCGCTGCCGGTCTCGTCGCGCAGACCCGTGATGCCCTCCACTCTCTTGTCCTTGTGGCATTCGGCGATCTGCTTGACCATCTCAGCCTTGTTGACCTGATAGGGGATCTCGGTGACCACGATGCGGTGCTTTTCCTCTTCGATCTCGCAGCGCGCGCGCACCATGATCTTGCCCTTGCCGGTGGCGTAGGCGGAGTAGATGCCCGAGGTGCCGCAAATGAGGGCTCCCGTGGGGAAGTCGGGACCCTTGATAAACTGCATCAGGTCCTGCAGGGTGGCGTCGGGATGGTCGATGAGGTGGATCGTGCCGTCGATGACCTCGCCCAGATTGTGGGGCGGGATGTTGGTCGCCATACCGACCGCGATACCCATGGAGCCGTTGACGAGCAGATTGGGGAAACGGGTGGGCAGCACGGTGGGCTCCTTGGCCTTGTTGTCGAAGTTGGGGGCGAAGTCCACCACGTCCTTTTCGATGTCTCGCAGCAGCTCGTTCGCCAGCTTTGTCATGCGCGCTTCGGTGTAACGGTATGCCGCGGCGGAGTCGCCGTCCACGTTACCGAAGTTACCCTGACCGTCCACCAGCGTATAGCGCATGTTGAAGGGCTGGGCAAGGCGCACCATGGCGTCGTATACCGAGGAGTCGCCGTGGGGATGGTAGTGACCGAGCACGTAACCGACGGTGGTAGCAGACTTACGGTAGGGTCTGTCGTGGGTCAGGTGCTCCTCGTACATGGAATAGAGGATACGGCGATGGACAGGCTTCAGTCCGTCGCGCACGTCGGGAAGAGCACGGCTGACGATGACGCTCATGGCGTACTCGATGAAGGATTTTTTGACCTCCTTCTCCATCTGGATCCCGATGATCTTCTGATCTTTGAACTCGTAGTTCTTGTTCTTTTCCATTCTATTTCTCTCACTTTTCAGAAATTACGGTTTCGCCATCCGCCTGCTCACAATTTTCATCGCAAGGAGGGGCAGGAGGAGCAGGTGCGCCGTGTGCTGCGGCTGTTTCTGAATCCGGAGGAGGACTGGAATTCACAGCTGCAGATGGATGTCATCCGCAAACAGACAGATCAGGCGTTGATCGAGC
>SVRH01000114.1 GCA_015064925.1 Oscillospiraceae bacterium
CATCGGGATCGACAGGCTTGTCGGGATCGTCGGGGATGAGCGCAGCGGGAACGATGCGAATGTCGCAGCTGGCGGCAAACTCACCGTCGGCAGAGGTCACGGTAATGGTGACCGAGCCCTCCTTGAGGGCGGTGACGGTGCCCTTGTTGCCGTTTGCGGCAACGCTTGCCACCTCGGGCAGCGAGCTTTCAAAGGTCAGAGCGGTATCATCGGTGGAAAGCCTTGGGATCAGGGTCGCCACGATCTCCAGGGTCTGTCCCACAGGCAGAGTGGCGCTGACTGTGTCAAGCGAAATACCTGCGTTGGGATTGACCTGCACCTGCTCATCGCCGGTGCCGCTCTGCTCTTTTTCGGAGCCGCCGCAGGCAACCAGCGCGCCGAGCAGCATGGCAAGAGCCAAAAGAAAACATATTTTTTTCATAGGATGTACTCCTTATAATAAACTGTATCTCTATTCTATCACACTTTTTTTCTCTGTCAATATATCAAATGTAAATTTATTGTGACTACCGAAAAAGATTTCTTGACCTTGTGCGCAGGATGTGCTACAATGGGGAAAAGGCGGTGAGTGTATGGCAGAAAAGAAGGAAGTGCAGGGAAGCTGCGAGAGCTGTGAGTTTTACGTGTACGACGATGAAATGGATATGTATGTGTGCGACATCAATCTGGACGAGGACGAGATGCAGGCGTATTACGCTTCGGGCAGCAAGCGATGCGCGTATTACCGCTTTTATGACGAATACAAAACAGTACAAAAGCAAAATTAGGAGACGGCATCGCGCCGTCTCCTTTTTGTTATCCGATCAGCTCGGAGACCGTAACGAATTGATATCCTTGCCGCAAAAGTGCAGGAATGAGCTGACGCAGAGCGTCGGGAGTGGGGCTGGGGGACGTGATATAATCATGAAACAGGATGATGTCACCGCTTTTGACCGTATGCATGACGTTTTCCACGATGGTCTTAGCGGGGGTGTGATCCCAGTCGCGGGTGTCCACTGTCCAAAGAATGATGGAGTAGCCCATTTCTGCTGCCACCCTGCAAACGGTGTCGCTGCACACTCCCTCGGGTGGACGGAAGAGACGCAGTCTTTTCTGCCCTTCTGCGGAAAGCAGCTCCTCGGTGTGCAGCAGCTCCTCGGTCAGGCTTTTGGCATTTTGGGTTTGCAAATGCGGATGGGAGAAGGTGTGGTTGCCGATCTCGTGTCCCTCACGTTCGATGGCGGCAAAGGCGTCGGGATAATACTGCACGTTCTCGCCGATGGTGAAAAAGGTTGCCTTTACTCCGTACTGCC
The DNA here is from genome assembly GCA_015064925.1 of Oscillospiraceae bacterium. Classification (GTDB taxonomy): domain Bacteria; phylum Bacillota; class Clostridia; order Oscillospirales; family CAG-272; genus SIG655. The sequence goes on from SVRH01000114.1 coordinate 1,293, forward strand.
GCAGGACCGTCAGGATCTCCATGGTATACTGCGGGTGAGGACCGTCGTCAAAGGTCAGTGCGATCTTCTTTTCCGCATTGGGCGCGCAGCAATAGATCTGTCGCTCGACGTCGTTTCGGTAGACGGGGGCTGACAGTGTCAGATGGATACAAAGAAGAAGAGAAAACAGTGCCTTCATGCTTTGCAAAGCTCGTCAAGGGTACCGAAGCGGTAGCCCATGCGCTCCCACTCCCAAAGAAGTTTCTCCATGATGGCGGCGTTGGTGTTTGAGGTGGGATGCAGCAGGATCACCATACCCGGATGTGTGTGGTCAAGAATGTTCTTGATCGACTGCTCGGGGTCGGGCTGCCGATCGTTGTCCCAATCGGCGTAGGCGAAGCTCCAGAACACGGTGTGATAGCCGAGCTCCTTGGCGTAGCAAAGATTCTGCTCGCTGAATTTACCCTGAGGGGGACGGTAGTAGGGCGCAAGGGTCAGCCCCGTTTTCTCGGTGTAGATCCGTTCCATATCCCTTAGCTGCTTACAAAAGGTACTTTTGTCGGTGATGCGCGCCATGTTGGGATGCTTGGCGGTGTGATTGCAAACAAGATGTCCCTCGTTTGCCATGCGGCAAATGAGGTCGGGATTGCGGTTGACCAGATTTTCCAGAATGAAGAAGGCGCCCGTGGCACCGTGCGCCTTCAGCGCGTCCAGAATGACGGCGATATTGCCGTTTTCATAGCCTGCATCAAAGGTCAGGTAGATCACCTTGTCCTGCCCTTTTCCAAGGAAATGACCGTTTTGCTTTTCAATGAAGGAAAACTCCGAGGGCAGGGGCGGCTTTTGGTGATCCTTTGTTTTTTTGAAGTACCAATCGTGGGCCTTTGTGCTTCCCGATGCAAAAACGGGCAGGGAAAGCAGCAGAAGAAGACAGCCGAGGATCGGTACGATGCGTCTTAATATTCGTTTCATCATGCGTTATATCCTTTCAAAAGTCTGTGAATAGGATGTGCTAAGGCGCGGGGAAATACACAAGGAAAATGTCGGAAGCGGTTGCCCTTTTGCACAAAAGAAGCCCGCACTTTTTGTGCAGTGTTACAAAAATGATTTTTGTTCATAAAAATGTAACGATGTGAGTGCAAACCCGTATTGACATAGGCGGAAAATACTGCTATACTTATATCGTAAAGGCAAGTGCCCATGCAGTACCCCAAAAGGGCACGCATGGGCGCTTTTTGCTTGTTACGAATACACCAGTGCGGGACTGTAACCGTTGCTGTCAATTTTTTCGTCACATATTGTCGGTGATACATATCAATATTTGAATTGAGTAAATTGAGTAAGGAGATATATTATGAAAAAAACATTCAGTATAGTATTGGCAATATGGATGGTAATATCCATGATTGCTTGCGGTAAGAATGCCTCGGTGGACAAGGACGAAATCCCGGAAGGGAAGGAAGACGGATCTGTAATAGATACAAATGTAGATGAAGAAAGTCAACCCAATGAGCCGAATGACAATGAAAACGATCCTCCAAAAGAAAGGAAAGAGTATACTCTTTTGTGGATTCCGGTGGTGTTTATAGACGAGCCGGGAGAAGGAAGCGCTACGATGCCGAAGAGTTTGATGGAAAACGTAACGTTATATCAAAAAGCCGAGGAGGATGTATGCACTTCGTTTGGCTATGATGTTACCAAGATAGAAAATGCAGACGCGGCACTTGAAAAGACGATTACGTTGGATGGAAAAACATATGAACTTACTCTTGCGTTTTCTGAATCAAACGAATGGTCGGTAAATGAATCACCTTCGATAAGTAAATTCGCTTATTATGACAGTTATAAGTATGATGATACCAATGGTGAGGTAACTTTCAATTCCACTACGGGAAGACTTAGTTTCTTTTTCGAAAATGTGAATACAAGTGCACAGGGAAATGTCGGTGAACAGGTGATTTCACAAAAGGCGGATAGGCTGTTGCTTGAACTGTACGGACAGGAATATTTAGATCGATATACCAAAACTGTGGAGTATTCAAAACGCGGTCCCGATTGGTATGTATATACCGTGGTGTACAGACGTGATTTCGGAAAATATCTTGGGGATGATATGGTAATTTTTCGCTTTAGTCCCAAAGGAGAACTGCAAAGTATCAACGCTAAAAACCTGGATCTGTTGGCTGAGTATGATTTTACGCAAGAGCAGTTGGATGCTGCCAAGGAAGCCATGTATTCG
>SVRH01000031.1 GCA_015064925.1 Oscillospiraceae bacterium
TTTTTGAAATTTTTTCAAAACTTTTTTAGGGTTCTTTTTCCGTGCTTCTCTACCACCATCCTTCGGGCTCCCTCCGGACAGCCTGCGTAGTATAGCAGATTGTTAAACGATTGTCAATACCTTTTTTGAAAAAATTTCATTTTTTTTGAAAGGCGCTTTTGCCGATTCCCCTATTGACAATCGGTCGCTTACGATATATAATAATTTGAAATGAACCGGAAAGGAGGCAACCATGGACTATCGATATTTGGGACAAATTAGCTGCGAAGCGCTTCGGTCACTGGATCATGCACAGTGTAAAGAGCTTTGCGCAGAGATACGCCAAGAAATGATCCGTACCGTCACCAACAACGGCGGACATCTTGCCTCTAATCTCGGCATCGTAGAGCTGACACTTGCTCTACACCGCGTGTTTCATTCTCCTAAGGACCGATTCATATTCGACGTCAGCCACCAGTGCTACGTACATAAGCTACTGACCGACCGCCACCAAGCATTCGAAACCTTGCGCAAGCCCGGAGGTCTCTCGGGATTTCAAAAACGTAGCGAGAGCGAACACGACCCATTCGGCGGTGGACACGCCAGCACCTCCCTGTCTGCTGCTCTTGGCTTTGCCGAGGCGGACAGAATTTTAGGGCGGGACAGTTTTACTGTTGCCATTGCCGGCGACGGCGCATTTACCGGTGGCATGATCCACGAGGCCATGAACAACTGCCGCGACGGACTGCGCCTTATATTTATATTAAATGAAAACGAAATGTCCATCTCCCCAAATATCGGAGGCTTCGCACGTTATATTGCAAACGTGCGCTCCAACGAAGGTTATTTCGGTACAAAGCGCAAGGTGCGCAAGGCTCTTTCCGCTATCCCCGGCATCGGCAAGGGAATGGTCCGATTTGTCAGCCGCCAAAAAAGCCGACTGAAAAATCTGCTCTATTCCACCAACTACTTTGAAAATCTCGGTTTCTACTATCTCGGTCCTGTGGATGGGCATGATATTGCACGTCTTGAACGACTGCTAAGTGAAGCCAAGGAATCCGACCGTCCCACCATTCTGCACATAAAAACGCAAAAGGGGCGTGGTTTTTTCCCTGCCGAAACAGACCCCGGTGCCTTCCACGGCGTCGCCGCCGAAGGCAGCAAAAAGCTGATCTCCTTTTCGGAGCATTTCGGACAAACGCTTTGTGAGCTTGCCGAACAAGATGCTTCTCTTTGTGCCATCACCGCCGCCATGGCAGACGGTACGGGTCTTGTACCCTTTTCCAAAGCCCATCCCGACCGCTTCTTTGACGTAGGAATCGCAGAGGAACACGCCATGACCTATGCGGCTGGGCTTTCTGCAGCCGGTGCTCATCCCGTGTTTGCCGTATACAGCACCTTCCTGCAGCGCTGTTATGACCAACTGATCCATGACGTGGCGCTGCAAAAGCTCCCCATCACCGTGGCAGTCGACCGTGCGGGTCTGGCTGTGGGTGACGGTCCTACCCATCACGGTATTTTTGACGTATCCATGGCTCTTTCGTTAAACGGTTCTCAGATTTGGGCACCGCTGAGCTTTGCGGCACTGGATGAGATCCTTCCCGTGGCGGTCACTTCCGCAGATTGTGATTTTGTGCGTTATCGCAGCGGAACCGAGCTTTCCGATGCTGACTTGCGTCTTCCTTACATTTCAAAAGAGCATATGATCAGAGGAACCGATGATGCCGAGGCGGCATTGATCGTTCTGACCTACGGACAAATCACCGAAGAGGCACTTTCTGCCCGAAAGATCGCCGCAGACAAAGGGATTCACCTTCGCGTGATCGCTCTTGAAAAGCTGCGACCGGATGCCATGATGATGCAAACGCTTATATCCCTGATCCCACCACGAGCCAAAGTAGTATTTTTGGAGGAAGGAGTACGCAACGGAGGCGCCGGTATGCAATATGCTTCTCTATTGGCTGAGCACGGTATCCGCTGCAAGGTCCTTGCCATTAGCGATCCCACTGTTGCCTTCCGTGCCGATGAGTCCCCATACAAAACAATGGGAATCTCCAGCGACAATGTACTGCAAGCATTTGAAATTGAGATATAAAAACGGTGAAGGTCACTTCACCGTTTTTTACAAGAACAAATAGAAATGACCCTTGATCGTACCTTTCACCTACGATCAAGGGTCATTTCTGTTCACTCTTGATATCTAACATCTTTTGTGATCCTCTCTTTCATCTTATTTACCTTTTACCATACACAAGCCTACAAAACACACATTTTTACATTTCTCTAAAGGAGAACACTTTGTTTTTGGTGGTTATGATAATCGGTATTGGGTACACTGTTTTCCGATCCAGGTAATCAGGAGTTGATGTTCTTTCCGTCTGACGCACTACACAAAATCGGATCGGGATTGTTGGATAACCGTGTTACGAAAACGTGTTATGTTTCCATTGGTTTGTACCTCCTGTTTACGGTTATAGTATAGCATATAATTTTGGCTTTTGCAATTGGCAAAATAATAGAAAATTGACTTTTTATTTTGTGCAAAACGCAGAAATTAAAAGGAAAGGTCAATTTACCCCTTTACAAACAGAAAAAAGTATGATATACTTAATTTGTTGGGGCGCTGATCGCCTGGTCCAAAGGATGGGATCAGACGGCGGCCTTTTTTCATATCATACAAAATAGAAATGACCCTTGACCGTATCTTTCACCTACGATCAAGGGTCATTTCTGTTCACTCTTGAAATCTAATTTCACTTTGGGGTTCCTCTCTTTCTTTTGATGGTTGCCGGTTTTCGATAAGCTAACCCGAACGTCCTAAAACAGAAACTACCGTCCTCTCTATGTCAAGCGTTGCACCGCCGTGTTTTCCGGACATCCGTTTCAAAATCGCCTTCACTGAAAATCGGGATTCAATTTCTCATTGGACTGTACCTCCTGTTTACGGTTATAGTATAGCACATCTTTTGTGCTTTTTCAATTGGCAAATTGACAGAAAATTAACGTTTTCTTTTGTGCATAACGCAGAATTTAAAAGGAAATGTCAATTCCCTCTTTACAAGCGCATTAGGATGTGATATAATAAATATGTTGTTGTGCAGAACACTTTACATAAAAAATCCGCCATTATAAAATGGCGGATTTTTCTCATTATGCACGCAGAGTCAGTCCCAGTTCTCTTTCCAGCAGCGTCAGGATCTTCTTTACGATCTTATCGGCATCCTCGTCGGTCATGGTACGGTCGGTAAGGCGCATGGTCACGTTAAACGCCACACTCTTCTTGCCTTCGGGTACCTGCTTGCCGCGGTAAACGTCAAAGAGTTTTACATCTTCCACAGTCTTACCGCCTGCACGGCGCATGACCTCTTCGATGGTGCCGACCTCCATGCTTTCGTCACACAGGAACGCGAAGTCACGGGAGGTTGCGGGATACTTGGGCAGAGGTGTATACACCTTTTCGAAGCAGCTCTTATCAAACAGAGCTTCCACGTCCAGATCGGCAACGTAAACGCGGCAATCAAAGCCGTAGTTTTCGGCAACCGCGGGATGCAGCTCGCCGAACACGCCAAGGACGGTACCGTCGGCAGTCTTCACGCAAGCGCATCTGCCGGGATGGTAGGTGGGATTGGTGGCATCGGCCGCAAAACGGGCATCCTTGATGCCGGTGGCACTCAGCACTGCCTGTACCATGCCCTTCATGGTGTAGAAGTCACCCTTACCGAAGGATGCGACGCACAGACGGTATCTTTCGTCGGGCAGCTCGCCTTCCACGCCCGTGGGAAGGTAGACCTTGGAGATCTCATACAGTGTGACCGCACTGTCGTGGTTGTTGTAGTTGTGTGCCAAACAGTCAAGCACCGAGGGAACGGTGGTGGTACGCATCACGCTGGTATCCTCACCCAGAGGATTGGTGATCACAACGTAGTTGCGCAGCGCACTGTCGGCGGGCAGATTGATCTTGTCCACGTTCTTGGGAGAAACGAAGGAGAAGGTGCAGGTCTCATAAGCACCCATGCTGCACATCAAGTTATTGAGCATTTCACGGTAGCTCTGCACAGGTGTCAAAAGTCCGGGATTCACGGATGCACGGAAGGAGGTGGAGGGGATCATGTTGTAGCCGTAGATACGGGCGATCTCCTCGGCAATATCATTCATGCACAGCACGTCCTGACGGTAGGAGGGAACGTGGATCATGTTGCCATCCAGCACGAAATCAAGGGAAAGCAGGATCTTCTTCATTTCTTCTTCGGAAAGATCGATGCCGATGAACTTGTTGATCTTGTCAGCCTCGAGCGGAATCACGGTCTCTTCCTTCTTGCCGCCGTACACGTCGATCACACCGTTGACCACCTCGCCCGCGCCAAGCATCTCCACCAGCTCGCAAGCACGCAGAACTGCGTCCATGGTGTTTTCGGGATCCAGACCCTTTTCAAATCTGCCGGATGCCTCGGTACGCATACCGAGTGCTCTTCCGGTGATGCGCACGGAAGCGCCTTCAAAGTTGGCAGACTCGAACACAACGGTATTGGTATCGCTTTCGATCTCACTATTCAGACCGCCCATGATACCCGCCAGTGCCACTGCCTTCTTTTCGTCGGCAATGACAAGCATGCCCTTCTTCAGGGTGTGGGGCTTGTTGTCCAAAGAAACGAATTCTTCGTTCTCTTCCGCTTCTCTGACGGTGATCTTCTTTCCGTCCAAACACTTATAGTCAAAGGCGTGCATGGGCTGACCGTATTCCAGCATTACGTAGTTGGTGATGTCCACGATGTTGTTGATGGGACGCACGCCCGAAGCACGCAGACGGGTCCGCATCCACATGGGAGAGGGCTCGATCTTAACGTTCTTGACCACCATTGCGGTGTAGCGGGGGCAAAGAACGTCGTTCTTGACCTCCACGTCGATGTAATCCTTCACGTCACCGCCGCAGCCCTTTACAGTGGGCTTGTGGTAGGTCACGCTCTTTTCAAAGCTGGCGCCGGTCTCTCTTGCCAGACCGATCACGGACAGACAGTCGGGACGGTTGGGTGTGATCTCAAATTCGATCACGGTGTCTCGCAACTGCAGAAGGTCACGGATATCGGTACCTACCTTCATATCGGGCTCCTCGAGGATCAGAATTCCGTCCTCGATGGCATAGGGCATATCGCCGGTGGTCAGGTTCAATTCTCCGATGGAGCACAGCATACCATTGCTTTCCACTCCACGCAGTTTGCCTGCCTTAATAACAATACCGCCGGGCAGCTTGGCAGGTGCCATTGCCACGGGAACGTAAGCACCCTCAAATACGTTCTGCGCGCCGGTAACGATCTGACGAAGCTCGCCCTCGCCACAATCCAGCTGGCAGATCTGCAAATGGTCGGAATTTTCATGGGGGGTGATCTTCACGATCTTACCTACCACCACGTTTTCTATATCTTCTCCCAGAAGCTCAAAGCCCTCTACCTTGGAGCCGGTATCGGTCATACGGTCGGAATATTCCTTTGCGGAAATACCGCCTATGTCGGTGAACTCCGAGAGCCACTCAAATGATAATTTCATTTTAGTTATATCCTTTCAATTATACTTGTTTGAATCCCTTACCGATAATATCGCTCGTATTGGTAACGATGACAAAGGAATGGGGATCGATCTGTTTCAAATAATTACGCAGCTTATTCGCCTGCGAACGATTCATCACGCTGATCATGGCGTATTCCTTGCGATGGGAGTAAGCGCCCTCGCACTCCCACGTGGTGGTACTGCGATGCAGCTGCTCGGTGATGTACTTTTCCACTTCTTCTCTGTGGGTGGTGACCACCATAAAGTGCTTGGAGCGGTTGATGCCGGCAATGGCGCTATCCACCACCAAGGTTTTTGTGATCAGACCTGCAACAGAAAGAAGCCCCGTCGTATAGTTGATCCTTCCCTGTTCAAAATTGTAGAAGGTCAGCAGCACAAGAACAATATCGGTCACGAACAGTGCGGTACCGCAGTCCAGACTGGTGTACTTTCGCACGATCATAGCAACGATATCGGTGCCGCCGGAGGAACCATGGTAATAGAACAAGATCGCAGCGCCCAGTGCCGGGAACAAAACCGCATAGAACAGCTCCAGCATGGGCTCACCCGTGATCGGAAGAGTAAAATCGGCGGGAAAAGGGATCAAATCAAATAACTCCAAAAAAACGGAAAGCATGACCGACCCGTACGCCGTCTTCACACCAAAGTCCTTACCGAGAATCACAAAGCCAAGCACCAAGAAGCCTATATTAAAAATCGTTACGTAATTGGAGGCAGACAAACCATCATACAACTGGTTCAACACAATTGCAAGACCCGTGACGCCGCCTGTGGAAATATTGCTGGGAAACTTGAAGAAATAGACGCCGACCGCTACCAAGAAAACACCGAAGGTGATCAGAGAATATTCCTTGAGAATCAGGGAGATCTTTTTCTTCATACCATCCTCACTTAAACTGCTTCAGGAATCTTACGTCATTCTCATAGAGATAACGCATATCGTCGATGTTCCACTTGCGCATTACGATACGTTCGATACCCATACCGAAGGCAAAGCCGGAGTATTCCTCAGGGTCGATATCGCATCCGCGAAGCACGTTGGGATGTACCATACCGGCGCCCAGGATCTCGATCCAGCCCTCGCCCTTGCACAGACGGCAGCCCTTGCCACCGCAGACAAAGCAGGAAACGTCGACCTCAGCTGAAGGCTCGGTGAACGGGAAATGGTGAGGACGGAAACGCAGCTTGGTCTCCGAGCCGAACATCTTTTTGGCAAACAGCTCAAGCATCCCCTTCAGGTCACCCATGGTAATACCCTTGTCCACGACAAGACCTTCCATCTGATGGAACACGGGGCTGTGGGTGGCATCCACTGCGTCGGAACGGTACACTCTTCCGGGTGATACCACGCGAATGGGAGGACGCTTCTTCTCCATGGTACGCACCTGCACGGGAGAGGTCTGGGAGCGCAGCAGGATATTGTCTGTAATATAGAAAGTATCCTGCGTATCTCTTGCGGGATGGTTTTCGGGAATGTTCAGCGCCTGGAAGTTGTAGTAGTCGTATTCCACCTCAGGTCCTTCCACCACTTCAAAGCCCATGGAGCGGAAAATATCGCACATTTCCTTCTCCACAGCCGCCAAAGGATGACGGGAGCCAAATTCGGGCGCCTCACCGGGCGCGGTGACGTCCAGCTTTTCGGCAAGCAGCTTCTTTTCGCTTTCCTTTGCTTTCAGTTCAGCGGCCTTTTGCTCAATTTGCGCTTCGATGGACTGACGAACCTCGTTTGCCAGTGCGCCGATCACGGGACGCTCTTCGGCAGAGAGGCTTCCCATGCCGCGAAGAACCGCGGTCAGCTCACCCTTTTTACCCAGAAAACGCACGCGGATCTCGTCAAGCGGCATATCGGATGCCAGCATCTGCTCAGCGCTTTCCTTAATTGCTAACAGTTTTTCTTTCATTTCTGTTCCTTCCTTTATGTAATGTAATAATGTCTTTTTGTGCCAAAATAAAAAAGCGGTCCACGCCAAAAGGACGAAGACTGCTTCGCGGTACCACCTTTTTTTCGCAGAAAAAGCCTTTCTGCGCTTTCATTCCTATAACGGGGAAAACCGTATCCGACTACCTGTCACCGGATCCGCTCCGAAGCGAAATGCGCCTCCGGCTCCCTTGATCGCTTTCAGCCTGGGCGATCCTCTCTGTCAAAGGAGGTGACGGACTTGCCAACTTCATCACTGCGTTTAAAACACATGGATTATAGCACATTCTTTTTCAATTTGCAAGAGTATTTTTACATTTTTATAGTATAAAAAACACAATTCCCAAATTCCGATACATACTTATTTGCTTAAGTGAACATTTTGTGTATTTTAAGAATTTTCTGTGAATTGTATTGACAACACAATTCTCTCTCGGTATAATGTATACAAATACATTGGCATTTACGCGAGCGCATAGCTCAAAATTTATTTTATAGCCCAGGAGGTTTACTGAAATGGCTAACAAGTCTTTTGATCGCAACATCTTCGGACGCAAGATCAATACCCCCAAAAAGAACGTACGTACCCTTCCCGAGCCTACCGCTGTAACCGCCATGAGCGAGATCGCAGCAATTTGTGAACGTACACTTACCGATTCCTTTATTGCCAGCGACGTCAAGGAAGGATATCGCAGCATCATGATGGTGCTCGGAAAAGAAGACGGTATTTCTCAGCTCACCATTGCAAACGAGACCAATCTCAAGCCCTCCACCATCAGCATCGCACTGAAGAAGATGGAGCATGAAGGCTACATAACTCGTGTTAACGACGCAAACGATATGCGTATGTCCAGAGTATATTTGACCGAGGAGGGCTTGGAGATTGCCAACCGCGCCTACAACTCCACCGAACAGCTCTCTAACGTACTCTTGGAGGGCATCTCCAGATCTGATCTGGAAACAGTCATGTACGTAGTGGAGAAAATGAAGGCAAACTACGAAAAAAAGTTCAATAAATGATGGACAGCATGGAGGTGAAGCACATTTGTGCCGCACCTCCATTCCGCATGAAATGGAGTGATCATATTTGAAACGATGGATGAAATACGTTTCACCGTATAAGAAATATTTTATCATGGGTCCGCTTTGCATGATCATTGAAGTCATAGGAGAAATGTTCATGCCGATCTTCCTTGCCGAGATCATCAATCGGGCAAACAGAGGCACCCTGACCGTGGGCTCTAGCATCGGAATCGCGGCGCTGATGATCCTGACTGCCCTTATCATGATGGCAGGCGGTGTGGGAGGCTCCTATTTCGGAACCAAGGCGTCGGTCAATTTTGCCGCAGACCTGCGAAACGACGTATACGAAAAGGTACAGACCTTCTCGTTTTCCAGTATCGATAAGTTTTCCACCGGGTCTCTCGTTACGCGTCTGACCAACGACGTGACCCAAATGCAGAACATGGTCAATATGATGCTGCGCATGATGTTGCGCTCCCCCGGTATGCTCATCGGCGGCATCATTATGGCGATCCGTCTCAAGCCCTCTCTTTCACTGGTGCTGGCGGTCTCCATTCCGATCCTGCTTATTTCGGTGGGACTTTTGGTCTACAACGGCTTCTCTCGCTTTTCCAGAATGCAGACCAAAATCGACGATCTAAACAACACTGTCAAGGAAGACATCACCAACATTCGTGTGGTCAAAAGCTTTGTGCGTGAGGATCATGAGGAAGAGAAATTCAAAAAAGCCAATGGTGAGCTCAAGGATGCGGGCATGAACGCTATGAAGATCATGATCTTCATGAGCCCCGTGATGACCATCATCATGAATCTGACCACCCTTGCCGTCATCTGGTTCGGCGGCCGCATCGTGCTTTCGGGCGGTATGGAGCCCGGCGACCTGTCCGCTTTCATTACCTATGTGACCCAGATCCTCTCCTCGCTGATGATGGTGACCATGATGTTCATGATGTCCTCCCGCGCCCTTGCCTCCGCCAAGCGTGTGGGTGAGGTGCTGGACGAGACCACGGACCTCAACGATTTGTACGCCGCCCATCCCGAAAAGGAAGTGGAGGAAGGCACTGTTGAGTTTAAAAACGTGACCTACCGCTACAACAAGACCAGTGAAGAGCCTGTGCTTGACAAGGTAAACGTCCGTATTCCCGCAGGGGCAACGGTGGGTATTATCGGCTCCACCGGTGCCGGCAAGACCACCCTTGTGTCCATGATCCCCCGTCTGTACGATCCCGACGAGGGTCAAGTACTGGTGGATGGTGTGGACGTCAAGGACTATTCCCTTTACAACCTCAGAGAAGGCATCGGCATGGTGCTGCAGAAGAACGTGCTCTTCTCGGGCAGCATCGCCGAAAACCTGCGTTGGGGCGATCACGATGCCACAGATGAAGAGATCCGAACCGTAGCACAGTACGCCCAGGCAGATAAATTCGTCACCTCCTTCAAGGATGGCTACGAGCATATGCTGGATCAGGGTGGCACCAACGTATCGGGCGGTCAGAAGCAACGTCTTTGCATTGCCAGAACCCTTTTGAAAAAGCCCAAGATTCTGATCCTTGATGACTCCACCTCGGCAGTCGATACCGCCACCGAAGCGCAGATCCGACGCGCCTTCCGAGAAGAGCTTTCGGGCTCCACCAAGATCATCATCGCCCAGCGAATCTCCTCGGTCATGGAAGCCGATTTCATCATCGTCATGGATGACGGCTGTATCACCGGTGTCGGTTCTCACAACGAGCTGCTCGCAGGTAACACCGAGTATCAGGAGATCTACTATTCTCAGATGGAAAAGAAGGAGGCGAAATAAGATGGCACGTTCTTTGGAAGCTTTGCAAAAGCAGTACAACAGTGCGGCTGCCGATCCTCGAAGAGGCGGTCCCGGCGGACGCGGCCCCGGGCATGGTCCCGGAAGAGGCGGTCCCGGAGCCCGAGGCATGGGTGGCGGCAAGCCGAAAAACTCAGGTAAGACCATCAAACGACTGCTTTCTTACGTTGGCAAGTACAAGTTCCGTCTATTCTTCGTACTCTTCTGTATGCTGATGAGCACGGTAACCTCACTGCTGGGAGGTTACCTCTTAGCTCCCATCATCAACCGTCTGACGCTGGCAGTCAAGCCTGACTTTCCCATTAAGTTCAGTGCCCTTGAGCGCTCGGCAGACAACGTGATCGGCTCCTTTGCCGATTCCATTGCAAGCCATTTTGACGGCATGAGCGAGATCTTACTGTACGTCTTTTCCGCCATCCTGATTCTTCTGTTTGTCTACCTTGTGGGTATTCTCTGCAGTTATCTGCAAGCAAGGATCATGCTCACCGTAACCCAAAATGCAATTGAATCCATCCGCAACGACCTGTTCCGCAAGATGCAGGCTCTGCCCATCCGCTACTTTGACGGTCACCCCACGGGTGAAATCATGAGCCGTTACACCAACGACGTGGACAACATTGAGGTCATGCTCAGCAACAGTCTGACCTCCCTGATCTCGGGCACCGTCTCGCTGATCGGTACCTTTGTTTTCATGTTCACCACCAGCTGGATCCTGACACTGATCACCGTGGTGTTCATCCCTATCTTTGCCATTGGCGGTGCTATGATCGCCAAAGCATCCGGCAGATATTACAAGGGGCAACAGAATGCTCTGGGTGCCGTCAACGGATACATCGAAGAATCGGTTTCGGGGCAAAAGGTCGTCAAGGTGTTCAACCACGAAGAGACCTGCGTGGAGGAATTCAAGCTGCTCAACGCAGACCTGCGAGAAAAACAGATGAAGGCGCAGTTCTACGGCGGCATTATGGGTCCCATCATGCACAACACCAGCCTTATCTCCTACGCGGTGACGCTGGGTGTGGGCGGTATCATGATGTGCTTTGGTCATTTCTCCCCCGGAGGACTTACCGTCTTTGCCAACTATTCCAAGCAGTTCAGCATGCCCATCAATATGCTTTCCTCCCAGATGACCAACGTCTTCTCCGCCCTTGCGGGCGCTGAGCGTGTATTTGCCGTCATGGATGAAGCACCCGAGGCTGCCGATGCGGAGAACGCCGTTTCCATGCCCGAGATGAAGGGCGACGTAGTGCTGGAAAACGTCACATTTGGCTACGTTCCCGGCAAAACGGTACTCAAAAACATCACTCTGTACGCCCATCCCGGTCAGAAGATCGCATTTGTTGGCTCCACCGGCGCCGGCAAGACCACCGTTACCAATCTACTCAATCGCTTCTACGATATCGAAGAGGGCACCATTACCATTGACGGTGTGGATATCAAGAACATCAAGCGCGAGGATCTGCGCAAAAACATCGCAATGGTCCTGCAGGACACCCATCTGTTCACGGGCACCGTCATGGAAAATATCCGCTACGGACGCCCCGATGCCACCGATGAAGAGGTTATTGCCGCCGCCAAGGTGGCATCTGCCCATAGCTTCATCATGCGTCTGGAAAACGGTTATCAGACCGTGCTGACAGGCGACGGTGCCAATCTCTCGCAGGGACAGCGCCAGCTGCTCAACATCGCCCGCGCCGCCATTTCCAAGGCACCCATTCTGGTGCTGGACGAGGCAACCTCCTCGGTAGACACCCGTACCGAGCGACACATTGAGCACGGCATGGACCGACTGATGAAGAATAGAACCACCTTCGTCATTGCCCACCGTCTGTCCACCGTTCGCAACTCCAACGCCATCATGGTACTGGAGCAGGGGCAGATCATCGAACGCGGCACCCACGATGATCTTGTCGCCATGGGCGGGCGCTACTACGAGCTTTATACCGGCAAAAAGGAACTCGATTAAACCAAGAAGCGACACCAAACGGTGCCGCTTCTTTTGTTTTTAGGACGAAAAAGGAAAAGGAATTGACTTTGCTCAGAAACTGTGATATAATACATTTAATTATGTAATATTACCGATCAATTTGACTGTATATAAACGGAGTACCGATGAATATGAATACCAAAGCGCAAAGATTTCTGAAGAGTAATCTCTGCCGGGATCTGCTGTGCGTGCTTCTGCTTGTCATCACCTATGCCATCATCGTGGCATTCAAGACCGAGGGCGGTCGGTATCTGATGGCATCTCAAATGGATTTTGACGTTCAGCATTATTCCATCCCAGAATACCTGCGCACCCTGTTCTATGAAACAGGTGATCTGCTGCCCGATTTTTCCTTTCATTTGGGCGCAGGGCAAAATATATATTCCCTTTCCTACTATGGGCTGTTCAGCCCCATGCTCCTTCTTTCCTATCTGTTTCCCGGCGTCTCCATGCTCGATTTCATCATCGGGTTTATGGCAATCTGCGTGCTGGCAAGCGTGACTCTTTTCTACTTCTTTTTAAAGAAAAACGGATATAGCAGAAATATCAGCTTTTTGTGCTCCTTTCTTCTGCTTTGTGCAGCGCCCTTCATTTTTCACAGCGCACGACACATCATGTTTGTTTCCTATATGCCCTTTCTGATCCTCGGTCTTTACGGCGTAGATCGATACGTGGAGAAAAAGCGCAGCTTTTTGCTGATCCTCTCGATCAGCCTCATGATCTTCACCAGCTATTATTTCAGCATTCCCGGAATGGTGGCACTGTTCGTATACGGACTGTTCAAATACGTACGCAAAAACGGCTTCCGTTTTAAAACGCTGCTCTACTTCGGTGCCAAATCCGCATTCCCCTACCTTGTCGCGGTACTGATCTGCGCGATCCTGATCCTTCCCACCTTTGCGGTCTTTATGATGGGACGCTCCGACAACGTCAGCACCGTATCTCTGCTCGCGCTGTTCACCCCCAAGCGGTATATGCTGAACAGCAGCTATGCCATGGGGCTGACCTACGCCTGCCTTGCGGGATGTATCTGTATGCTGTTTAGCAAACGGATCGAAAACCGTATTCTTTCGGCATTTTTGCTGCTGATCTGCACCTTCCCCTTTTTCAATTATCTGCTGAACGTGCTAATTTATATCAGCGCAAAGGTGCTGATCCCCTTCATTCCTTTGACACTGATCAATATGGCAGATTTTTTAACGCTTGTATCCGAAAAGTTAAAAAAACTGCCCAAAGCAAGTCTTAAAACGGTCCTGCGGGTTGCCGTCTGTATGCTTCTCGTTGTCACTTCGCTATATACCTGCCTGCGTGCCAATACGCGCGATACGCTGATCACAAGAGATAGAACCCAAAACGAAATAACAAGCGCTCATCGTCAGATGCTGGAAAGCCAAGTGCAAGAGAACGGTCTGTACCGTGTCAACACATCCTACGTAGATGAGGTTTATATCAATCGCGTCATGTGTACTCATGATCTGAAAACCTCGGTTTACAGCTCTATTTTTAACGGAAACTACCGTAGAGTTTATCGCGAGCTGTTTGAGAATCCTCTCTACGATCGCAACGAATTCTACATCAGCGCCTCTGCCAATCTGATCTTCCGGATGTATATGGGAGAAAAGTATATCTTTTCCAAGGAGTCCCCCGGTTTTATGTACCAATCCGTCGGCTCTGTGGGAGATATTACTCTGTATCAAAATCCCTATGCGCTGCCCATCGGATACGTCACCGACCGTTATATCGAGCCCTCTGATTTTTCAGCGCTGTCCTACCCGGACGCCATGCTGAACCTGCTCGGTACTGCCGTTGTGGGTGGTAAGAACACCACGGTAAGCTTCAATAAAGTACAGCCTCTTTCCACCCTTGACTATACCGTCGTCAAGCAGCAGGGACTGCAATCTCAACAGAGCGAAAACGGATACACCGTCACCGCAACAAACGATGCTGCTCTTACCCTGAAGCTGCAGGACGAAATACTGTTGAATAAGCTGATCCTCGTGGACTTTTCGCTGAAAGCTCAGTCGGCGGATCTTTCGATCAGCATCAATGGCATTACCAATACCCTGACTGCAAAGGACTGGAAGTATTACAACCAAAATGAACGCTTTGCCTACGTCATTCCCAACGCCAACAACACTTTGGAGATCAGCTTCATCGAAGGCGTTTATGAGATCGAGGCGTTTTCGGTATCGGTGCTCGACTTTGACCTCATAAAGGACATTTACAAGGAAATCGACCCGTTTACGATTGACAGCGTTTCGGGAGATACGATGAAGGGCTCGGTAAACGCCACGAAAGACGGCGTATTCTTGCTCTCCGTGCCCTATGACAAGGGCTTTACCGTATACGTAGATGGCAAAAAGACCGAGTACTACCTCGCAAATGAAGCCTTTATCGGGTTTGACGTTCAAAAGGGCGAGCACGAGATCGTTTTGAGTTACCATGCCCCCCTCAAGACCGAGGGACTTGCCATCAGCGGACTTGGCATCGCGCTATGTGCTGCCGTTTCCATATATGAAAACAGAAAGAAGGAAGAAGAAACATGGAATTGATCACTGTCATCGTACCGTGCTATAACGAGGAAGCGGTGCTGCCTCTGTTTTATGAGGAAATGACCCGTGTTGCCGCCGGCATGAAGAACTCTGCCTTTGAGTTTCTTTTTGTCAATGACGGCTCCAAAGACAAAACGCTTTCCATTCTCAAGGAGCTTGCCGCCAAGGATGACCGTGTGCGCTACGTTTCCTTCTCCCGTAATTTTGGAAAGGAAGCCGCCATGTATGCCGGCTTTGAACACTCCAAGGGCGACTACGTGGTGATCATGGATGCCGACCTGCAGGACCCCCCCTCTCTGCTGCCCGAAATGCTGCGCTGCATCAAGGAGGAGGGCTATGACAGCGTGGCGACCCGCCGCGTTTCCCGCAAGGGCGAGCCTCCCATCCGCAGCTTTTTTGCCAGAATGTTCTATAAGATCATCAACAAGATCTCCCAAGCGGACATTGTGGACGGTGCCAGAGACTACCGCCTCATGACAAGACAAATGGTAGATTCCATTCTGGAAATGAAGGAATACAACCGCTTCTCCAAGGGCATCTTCGGCTGGATCGGATTTAATACTAAGTGGCTGGCTTATGAAAACGTGGAAAGAGCTGCAGGCGAGACCAAATGGAGCTTCTGGAAGCTCTTCCGCTACTCGCTGGAGGGCATCGTTGCCTTCTCCACGGTCCCGCTCACCATTGCCTCTCTGTTTGGCATCCTGTTCTGTCTGATCGCCTTCGGACTGATCGTTTTCATCATCATCCGCACCCTCATTTTCGGCGACCCCACCAGCGGTTGGCCGAGCCTTGCCTGTATTATCTTTGCCGTGGGCGGCGTGCAGCTGTTTTGTATGGGTATCATGGGACAGTACCTTTCCAAGACCTATCTTGAAACCAAAAAGCGCCCCATCTACATCGTAAAAGAAACCGAAGAATGCACCAAAGAGACGAAAGAATGAATTTTATCAAAGAAATGTATCAAAAATACAAGGAGATCATCCTGTACCTGATCTTCGGTGCACTGACCACCCTTGTCAACATGGTGTCTTTCGCTCTACTGAACGAGGTCTGCCACCTGGACTGGGCAGCCAGCAACGTCATCGCATGGATCCTTTCGGTGGTGTTTGCCTACGTCACCAACCGCAAGTATATCTTTGAGAGCAACAGCACTCACATTGGAAAAGAGATCTTTCTCTTCTTCTTCTTCCGTGTGCTCTCCCTCGGGCTGGATATGCTTTTCATGTGGCTTTTCATCGAAATGATTGGTATGCACGATCTTGTATCCAAGCTGATCGTTCAGGTGATCGTCGTGGTGCTTAACTACGTATTCAGCAAGCTCTTTGTATTCGCTAAAAAATAACGTAAAAAGGTCTCGGATCGCTCCGAGACCTTTTTTACGTTATTTCAATTCATAGGTTTTTGTGGGATAGAACAGCTTGATCTCACTCTTACCGCAGTAATGAACGATATAAAATTCATCTGCGTTTGTACGAATTCGTATCATCTATCATTTCTTTAATTTTAGACGTTCTCCAGGATCTCCTTCAGATACTCGATGGTCGCCTTGATATCTCTTGTCTGCTCATCACCCGAGATCTCACGCTCAATAATATAGTTTCCGGTATAGCCCACAGCCTGCAGACGCTTGATGACTTCGGGAATATTTGCCATGCCCTGACCTACTGCCACTTCTTCACCAAGTTCCTTACCGCAGGTGGGATAGAAGCCGTCCTTGATATGGGTATCCATGACGTATTTACCGAACACGGTGATGGCATCGGCAGAATTTGCCTTGCCGTACAGGATCAGATTGGCGGTGTCCATGTTCACGCCCACGTTCTCGCCGCCCAGATCTTCGATCACACGCAGAAGGGTTACAGGAGTCTCCTGACCGGTTTCAAACAGGAAGTTTACACCGTTTTCCTTGCAACGGTCTACAATGCGTTTAAGGGTTTCAATGATTGCGGGATACTGAGGATCGATGCAGTTTTCGGGCAAAAATCCCGCATGGGTCGCCATTCTCGATACACCAAGACGTTTAGCAAAGTCCGCACCTTTCAGCAGCTGCTCGGTGCGTCTTTCTCTATACTGTTCGGGCACGATACCAAGGGTCGAGGGGCCGTCCGTAAAGTTCCAAATGGTGGGCCCTACCCATCCTGCCCACAAAGTGGAGATCTCCACACCGGTCTTTTCGGACGCCGCAAGAATTGCCCTTGCATTTTCTTCGGTATACAGAGTGGTATCCCATATAACCAGCTGACAGCAGTGACAGCCCATATCGCTAACCTTTTGCATCTCCGCCAACACGTCGGTACCGCGATGCATCGTGATCAATACACCAATCTGATTCATATTCTGTCCTCCTACGTTGAATAATCAAACTGCCACATTGTATCACTTTTCGCAAGTTTTGTCAACAGACAGCTTATCAATATCTTCTTTCCTCCTGCATCAGCGAAGCAAAAGCATATACGCATCTCAAAGTAAAATATATCAAAATCAACGCAACCGTTACGTTGGACTCTTCGTTGATCGATAGACAATCTGCTATATTGTCACTCCATATTACACAAAGAAGACAAACGTTACTCAGAATATTCAGCACCGATTTTGCTACGGTCTTCGGCTTTATAAAAAAGTAATAGACAGTGTAAAACAGATCGATCTCGTAAACAATCGAAAAGCCGCCGAGCACCGTGATCATGGCTGCCCCCATGCTCTCCATAATATCCACGCCATTTTCCATATCATACTGATAAGATTTCACCGCTAACAAAGCGGCGCAGATCACAGTAAAAGCAATCAGAGTCAGAAAGATACCGGCAATTATAACCCTCTTCTTTTTCATATCCATCCCTTATTTTGATTTGTATGACGGTCTTAATTGCGTTTCCATACGCACTCGGGAAATCTGAGCGTAAGATACTCAAACGGTGTGGCAGAGCCGTTTGTAAAGTCAACCTCATTACCGACCTTTTCCAAATCATAATACACTTCCCAGCCACTGTATATTTCAAATTCTATAGTTCCCTTTCCGCCCGAAAAATTCCGAAAGGCATATTTGCCGATTTTGGTTACGTTTGCGGGAATAACGATGCTTTTTAAGCTGACACACTCTGCAAATGCTTCCTCTCCGATAAACGTAACCCCCGCGGGAATGGTTATTTCTTTCAATTTTTCACAGCCGCTGAACGTATAAGAACAGATCCCTGTAATTCCCTTAGGCAGGTTCACTGTTTCCAGGTTTTTGCAGTCTTCAAAAGCACCTTCGCCAACGAAGATTACCGTTTCGGGAATTTGTATGCTTTTCACTTGATTACGTCCCGAAAACGCATTTGCCTTTATGTGTGTAACTTTATCGCCGCTTGGAGAAGATTCGGGGATCACGATCTCTGCATCTGTACAATTGCCAAGATCCACGATACACGTTCCGTCGCCACCGGACATAAATGACAGCCCTTCGCTGGGCTTTGCCTTGCCGCAAACGGTACATTTTCTGTTTTGGTATTGGTGATCCACCGTTTCTGTGCTTCTTCGGGTGCGCAGAAGCTCGGTGTCACATACCGTACAGCACACAACCTCGTCATACGATCCCTTTTCGATGCATGTAGGCGCAATCTCGTTCATTTTCACACTGTCCGAGAAAGTATGCGAAAGCTTCGCCACACGTATGGTTGTACGCAAAACTTCCTCACCGCACGCGGTACAATATACCACTTCGTCATAGGAGCCTTCCGAAGTGCAGGTAGGTGCAAGTGCATTCTCCTTCACACTGTTGAGTGTAGTGTGCTCGGGCGTGCTGCTTGTTTTGCCGTACGCAATCCTTGCTGCAATCATTGTTACAGATGCCGTCAATGCAATTATTAAAAGTACGGCTATCGGTATCAGGAACCGGTGGAAACGGTTCTTTTGGGGTGTCACAGGCACCGTTTCTTCTCCTTCTGATTCGGGTGTGGAAATGAACGCCTCTTTTTCATAATCATCATTTAATAAATAATCCGCACTCACATGAAACAGCTTGCTGATTCCCAACAAATTTTGCGCATCGGGCAGCGCCGAACCGTTTTCCCAACGGCTGATTGCCTGCCGCGACACATCCAGCTTTTCCGCAAAATCTTCTTGCGACCATCCTTTTTCTTTCCTAAGCGCAATGAGTTTTTCCGATAATTTCATAACAATGCCTCCTTGATTTGGTGCGTCCATTGTACCAACGAACGCCTCAAAACACCACCACTTTAGCCTTACAATTGTGCAACAAGACTTTACATTCCGTCAAATTCTTGTTTCTCAAGCAATTTTACACCTCTTTTTAAACCAAATTGGTTTGATTCTAAATGATTTAATAATATCACAAAGCCCCTTACTTTTCAACCTTCAAAAAAAGTACAATCTCGCACTTTCGTGCAGGATTCTTTGAAACGCGTTGACAAAATGATGCCGTCTGTTAAAGAGAATATTTTTCAACAAATTTTATGATTGGCGTATTATCGTTAAGACCGTGGGGATGATGACCGCAATTTGCTTTTCCGATCGCCTCAATGATCCCACCGTTTTCGCGGTAATACTTTTCGAGGATGCCCCATTTTCGTGGTAAGGAACCACGTCATCGCTGCCTCCGTAAACCAACATGATCGGAATATCGTTTTTAAGAAGCAAGGGCATTTTATCAATGGGGTGGTCTCTATAGTAGGTAAGCTGCGAGAGAGTTATCCCCGTTGCATCTATGAACTCAGGAAGCATTCCGTTTCCTGCATCACCAATACCCGCAGGACAGGAAAGAATGAAGCATTCGCTGTACACATATGAAGCAATCGCTTCATGCACCAAGGTGCTTCATTTCCAAAACAAAAAGCACTTCGTAAAGGCTTCTTCTCATAAGGATGTTTTGAATATCCCATGAAATCAGCCGATTGAAGAGTGCAAAACAGAAGAATCCATCACGGACAAAAGTCTGCGATGGATTTTTCTATATGCTCCAAGCCGATTGAGAGAACATCAAGGCGAAAGTTCTATTTTGAGTAGAGCGCCGAAGCAAAAACAAACATATGCTAAAAAGGAACGGCAAGGTCTGTAATTACAATGTTTGCCGTTCTTTTTTGCACGCAATATGATAAAACGATGACCAACTACATCAACTTCTTGCGAAAGTTCATCAAAAGTTGCTCTAATTCTATTGTAATGCTTACGAAAATATGTTATAATATAAAATACAATCGGTTTATCTTGCAATGAAAGTTCGTTATTAGGGCTTTCTGATGATAAATGATTGTAATGAAAGTCGATGTGAAAGGAGAATCTTATGCCGTATCCACAGAACGATGTCGACCGCATCATTGAACTGATCAAAGAAATAGAAAGTCGCAAGGAGCATCCCAATGCGGCA
>SVRH01000115.1 GCA_015064925.1 Oscillospiraceae bacterium
CAGGATTTTTACCTGCGTCTTGCCAAGCCCCGGAATTTGCGGTATACTATAACCAAATTTAACCTTAAAGGAGTTGCTTTTATGCTGTATACCATCGAAAACGGTAGCATCCGCATCACTGTGGACAATAAGGGTGCCGAAATGACCTCACTGGTTCTCAAGGAAACCGGAACCGAGTATCTCTGGCAGGCCGATCCTGCCTACTGGTCGGGTCATGCCTACAATCTGTTCCCCATCTGCGGCCGTCTGTGGGAGGGCAAGTACACCTACCGCGGCGCAACCTACGAAATGAACCTGCACGGCTTTGCCCGCAAGAGCATGTATGAAATAGTGGAACAGACCGAAAACAGCCTGACCTTCCGCCTGACCGACAACGACGTGATCTATGCCCAGTACCCCTTCCACT
The DNA here is from genome assembly GCA_015064925.1 of Oscillospiraceae bacterium. GTDB lineage: Bacteria > Bacillota > Clostridia > Oscillospirales > CAG-272 > SIG655. Next base: position 407 of record SVRH01000115.1, read on the forward strand.
TTGAACTGCTGCTTACCTATACGCTGGAAGGTGCAAGCGTTATCACCACCTTCCATGTGACCAACAAAGATGACAAGGAGCTCATCTACGCCGTCGGCGGTCACCCCGGCTTCAACGTTCCGCTGGCAGAGGGTGAGACCTTTGACGACTACACGCTGACTTTCTCTGAGGCCTGCAATGCCCGGCAGCTGTGCTTCAGCGAAACCTGCTACTACACCCCCGAGACCAAAGCTTTTGCACTGTGCGAGGGTAAAAGCTTTGCCCTTGCCCACAGCCTCTTTGACAACGACGCGATCTTCATGACCGATGTGGCACCCGAGGTGACCCTCAAGTCCAACATTTCCGGTCGGTTCGTGAAGGTGACCTATCCCGGCATGAAGTATGTCGGCTTCTGGCATAAGCCCCAGAGCGATGCTCCCTATGTGTGCATCGAGCCCTGGACCAGTATTCCTGCCGATGACGGGCGCGTGGATGATCTGGAGACCAAGCGCGACATGACGCGTCTGGCTCCCGGCGGTGTGCGTGAACATGCCTTTACCATCACCATCGGCTGACTGAAAACCGTGGAAGGCCAACCGCTACTGTATTTCTTTGTGAATGTTTCGTTTTTGTGTTCCTCGGTTTTATCGGTATCCTGTTTAATATATGATATAAGGAAAGCGGAAATAGTTTCTGTTATTCAATGCTTGATATGATAGGAGGGGACATCATGAATATGAAATGTCGATTTTTCACTATCTTCTTGATGCTTTGTTTGCTCCTGTGCTCTGTAGTTCCTTCTGCATTTGCGGTGGATGGAAAAATGACAACAAGACATGATATTAAAGGAACGGAATACTTTTGTATAAGTGAGCTTGAGAGTGTCTCAAACATCACTGTGACAGAACAGGAAGATACCATCTGCCTTGCTGAGGATGGGTTGGAGGTTTGCCTGTCTGCGAATTCCAGATATGTTTTTCGGAATGGCTGTGTCGTTGCTGCCTTAAACAGCCAACCATTCGTTCTGAATGGAAAATGGTATGTTTCTATCGATTTTTTAGATAATTTCCTCTGCAAAGACGGCGCTGAGAAGCCTTCGCTGTTTCATGGGTCAGTGTATTTTGCTTCCGAGGTCTTGAATGCGGTTTGTGGAGCAGGAAATGATTCGTTCTCACAGAAACTTTTGAATGAAGTCTCACTGCCAACGTCCATGGGCATTAGTGAACCGCATATCAATATGGATCGTATCTTTATTACGACTCCACTGAGCGAGTATTCGAGTGCACTCATTTCTGAAATGAAGCGTCTCGGAATCGAAAATCCGGAACAGCTTGCATATAGCGAGTATGCTGTTATTAGTGGTGCTCAGACGTTGGAATCTGCCGGTATGTCGGATTTGCTGGATAAAAGTCCTGAATTAAGCGCATACGACCCGACTATTATGACTGTGGCAGAGTATTCTGAATGGCAACGCAAAGAAGCGGATGCCCAGTTTGAAGAATCGCTAAGTGCCGAAGCAAAGCAATTTGCTGAAGCGAAAGAAATCAGTATTTCGGATTTGAAGTATTTGAATCGGTATTTTTACGGTTCATATATCGAGAAAGATGACGAAGAACTCCGTGGTGCGTTAATGGAATACTACGAAGTTGATGTTGGCTATTTGCGAAGCCTTGCAAATCCGTTCATAGACATCCAAGAGAATGATTGGTTCTTTGATGATGTGATAAGTGTTCGATTCGGAGGCCTTATGAACGGGACCAGTGATAACTTGTTCAGCCCATACGCAACCACCACCAGAGGAATGGTTGTTACCGTCCTGTACCGGCTCGAGGGTGAGCCTGCAGTCAACTACTCCATGTCCTTTGATGATGTGGACAACGACACATGGTACACTGAAGCTGTCCGTTGGGCAGCAAGAAAAAAATAGTCGAAGGCTACGGCGATGGCAACTTTGGCGTAAACGATGACATTACCCGTGAGCAGTTGGTCACTATCCTGTACCGATATGCTCAGTACAAGGGTTATGATGTCTCCGTTGGCGAGAATACCAACATTCTCTCCTACGATGACTCTTTCAGTATCAGCGAATACGCCTACCCTGCCCTCCAATGGGCTTGTGGTGCCGGCATCATTGGCGGTGATGATGGTTATTTATTGCCTCAGAACGATGCAATGAGAGGCCAAGTGGCTGCTATTCTATGTCGATTTAACCAAGGGCAGAATGTCGAAAAGAAAAGAGAAGAGAACCGAGGGGGTTCGTTTTTATGAAATTCGATCCTGTCAAAAAAGTACAGGCATATGAAGGTGTCTTCGATGCCCTGCCCAAATATACTCCCACACAGGGTGAACCGGACGGCCCGCTGTGCGGCAACGGTGATATCGGTATCGTTGCAGGCGCCGACAACGGCGATCTGTGTTTCTGGATCGGCAAGAACGATCTGTGGTATCCGATGGACAGAAATGGCATCAGCCAGTATTCGGGTGGTGTGCGCTGCATGGGACGGCTGCGCATCAGCACCTGTAACCAGATGAATCTGTGCAAAAAGACCACTTTTTCGGCGCGTCAGAAGATCAGCGACGCGACGTTGGAGATCGATCTGTGCACCGATCAGCGTCAACTGCACGTGAGTGCTTACACACCCTATCAGCAAAACCTCATCGTCTGCCGGATTGAAGCGCGTAAAGGGGACATCCCGCTCGTGATCGATCTGGAACCGATCAGTGAGCCTGCAGCCGATTTCAGTCACAAAAGCCGTGGCAATACCGTCACGATCACGCGCGATTATGTCAATGAAACCGCGTGGGATATGCACGCCGCTGCGGTGATGTGCGTCAAGGAGCTCAATACCCTTGACACGCGGCTGCGTGAAGGTCGGAGCCTGACGATTGTGTGTGCCGTTTACACCAATCAGGAGCGGGAGGACTATCTGGAAGCAGCTTGTCAGGCGGTGGACGGTGCCGATGAGTGCACCCTTGCGCAGTACCGGCAGGAGCATCAGGACTGGTGGAATGCCTTCTGGGCGACCTCCGGCATTGAGATACCCTCCGAGCCGGAACTGGAGA
>SVRH01000032.1 GCA_015064925.1 Oscillospiraceae bacterium
GCCCCATGCCTTGGCGCAGATCTCCACCTTCTTTTCAATATACGCAATGGGCTTCAGTCTTGCCATCATGCCCTGCTTCATGGACTCCTCGGAAAGTCTTCCGCCTGCACGCAGGCAGCGCAGATCGTCAATGGCAAAATACATCCAGATGCGACTGTTCAGATCCTCGCCCTTTTCGATCAGTGCCTCCACCGTCATATCGGGAATCTTCGTAAGCTTTGCGATCTCGGTCACAAGAGCGCCCAGACCAAAGGTGACGATGTAGGTATCGAACAGATGCACGTTTTTCATGCCCAGATTTTCAATTGCCTTTTGCGCGCTGTAATAGGTATTGCTCATTTCCTTGCCGATGGTGAGCACCAGAACGAAGGTTTCCTCCTTGTTGGCATAGGGCTCCAGCACCTTTTCAAAGGCAAAGGGGGTCACCTGCGAGGTGGAGGGCAGCTTCTTGCCGTTTGTCAGGCAATCGTTCAGGTGGGCGTAAAACACCTCGTTTGGCACGTCCACCGCCTTGTGAGGCTTACCGTCCATGATCACGTCCAGCGAAGCGACGGTAATATCGTATTTTGCCAAGATCTCGGGGGAAATATCGGCTGTTGAGTCAGTAACAATCTTAAAATTCATAATAAGCCCTTTCTTCTCGGTGAAATGCAGTATACACTCCTACTGCTGCTATCTTGTTATCAAACTGTTTCCGTACTGTTATTTTAACTTATATATAGTACCACATATCCTCTCATTTGTCAAGTATTTAATTCTTTATCATCGGTTTTTTGAATACCGATTGTCGGCTTTACGATTCCCTTGCCGTTTTTCTTGACAGAATGGGGAATTTGTAGTAAAATGATCCTACCAAAGAATTGGGAGGTTCTACCATGATCAAGATCACATTCATGGGTGCGGGAAGCACCGTATTTGCCAAAAACGTACTGGGAGACTGTATGCTCACCCCTGCTCTTCGGGATGCGGAGATCGCGCTTTACGATATCGACGCAGAACGATTGGAAGAGTCCTATCTTCTCATCACCAAGCTCAATGAAAATATAAACGAAGGCAGGGCCACCGTGAAAAAGTATCACGATATCCCAAGTCGCAAGGACGCTCTGCGCGGAGCCACCTTCGTGGTCAATGCCATTCAGGTGGGAGGATATGAGCCCTGCACCGTCATCGACTTTGACATTCCCAAGAAATACGGGCTGCGTCAGACCATCGGCGATACCCTGGGTATCGGCGGTATTTTCAGAGCCCTTCGTACCATTAAGATCATGCAGGACTTTGCCGACGATATGGAAGAAGTCTGCCCCGACGCGTGGTTTTTAAACTACACCAACCCCATGGCAATGCTAACGGGATATATGCTGCGCTACACCAAGGTCAAGACGGTCGGCCTTTGCCACAGCGTGCAGTGCTGTTCTTCGGGTCTACTCAAATCGCTCGGCATGGAAGACAAGCTGGAAAGCAGAGTGGAGACCATCGCGGGTATCAACCACATGGCTTGGCTACTGGACATCCGCGACAAGGACGGGAATGACCTCTATCCCGAGATCAAACGCCGCGCCAAGGAAAAGAACGCCGCAGAAAAGCATAGCGACATGGTGCGCTTCGATTACATCGACAAATTCGGCTATTACTGCACCGAATCCAGCGAACACAACGCGGAATACAATTATCTTTACATCAAGGAAAACCGCCCCGAGCTGATTGAGAAATTCAATATCCCCTTAGACGAATACCCCCGTCGCTGTATCAATCAGATTGCCAGATGGAAGACCCAAAAGGAGGAGCTGATGGCGGGCGGAAACGTCAGCCACAACCGCACCACCGAGTACGCCTCCTACATCATGGAAGCCATCGTCACGGGAAGTCCCTACATGATCGGCGGCAACGTGCTGAATGGCGGCTGCATTGAAAACCTGCCCCCCGAGGCATGCGTGGAAGTGAAATGCCTTGTGGATAACGGTGGCATTCACCCCACCCACGTTGGCAGTCTGCCTCTCCAGCTTGCCGCTATGAATATGACCAACGTCAACGTTCAGCTGCTGACCGTTGCTGCAGCAAAGGAAAAGAGCATGGAGCACGTGTACCACGCCGCAATGCTGGATCCTCACACGGGCAGTCAGCTTTCCACCGATGAGATCGTTTCGCTCTGCGATGAACTGAAGGCTGCCCATGAAGCGGCGGGACATCCGATATTCTGATTTATCTATATAAGAATCACCCACGGACAAAAAAGTCCGTGGGTGATTTGTATACAAGGACATATTATCCCTTATAGTTCCAAACAACCTCTGCGCGGTAATACCAACCGCCATCCCAGCCCGCAGGCTCATTATCTGATTCGCAGTAAAAGTAAGTCAAACTTTCGCAATCCTCGAATGCCCGCTCCGATATACGCACAACACTATCGGGAATATACACGGTTTGGAGCGACTTACACTCTCTGAAAGCGAATCTTCCGATTTCGGCAATACCGTCGGGAACAAAGAACTCGGTCATGATTTGGTTAAAGGCAAAGGCATATTCACCAATGCGCTTGACGTCTGCGGGAATCACACAGTCCTTACCTGCCCCGATCAAGGTCTTGGTATCTCTTTCAATCACACAGTTGCCTTCCACGTAATAATTGGCATTGCCTTCTTCCATGATCAATTTCACCGTTTCACAGCCCGAAAATGCGCCTTCCGCCAGTTTCTGTACCCCTTTTGGGATCACAATTTCCCGAAGTGAAGTACAACCCGCAAACACATTGATTCCAATTTGAACAACAGACTGGGGAAGCACGATTTCCGAAAGAGAGGAACAGCCTAAAAAAGCAGCGCCCTTCAAGGTTTTAACCGTATCGGGAATATTCACCGTTTTCAAGGAAAGACATTCATAAAACAAACTGTTTTCTATACTTTCCAGTCCTTGCGGAAGAACCACTTCAGTAAGAGAATCACAGCGGGCAAACGCACTGATTCCAATCACTTTGACACTGTCGGGAATGACAATACGGGTAAGAGAACTGCAGCCTTCGAATACTTCATCGCCAAGACTCTCCACACTGTTTGGAATATAAATTTTTGAAAGTGCCGTACAGTTAGAAAAAGCACTGCCTTCAATATGTTTCACTCTGTTTGATATGTTCACCTTTGCAAGCTTGAAACAATTACTGAAAACGTTGTAGCCGATATAAATAACAGACGGGGGAATCTCTACACCGGTGATCGTTTCACTTGCCCAAAACGCACGTTCTAAAATTGCGGTAACCGGCTTTCCTTCGTAGGTATCGGGGATGACGATCTCGGTATCGGTACAGCTGCCAATGCCCGAAACACCATAGCTTTCACCGTCTTCGTTCAAAGTAAAGTCAAGTCCTTCGCTTAGCTCAATGCCGCAATTGGCGCAAACGCCATTCTCAAAAACATGTTGGCAGCCCTGTTCTTCCGCATCGTCGGTATTCTGTCCGATATCGACATCCTCTTTGTTGCCCCCCGTTTGGGATTGGTCATTGGCATCCAAATCGGAGCCGTGAGCAGCTTCCTTTTCACCGCCGCCGCAAGAAGAAAACAAGATCAGCACCGAACAAAGGATCAACAGCATCGCACTCAATTTTTTCATAATAGCCTCCTTATTTAATGATTTATTTTGTTCTTCATATTCATTATACATCATGGCGATATTTTGTCAAGAAGATATTCATATCCCCCCTCACCTATATACTACGGTTTTTCCATGAAATATCACCCGCTAAATATCCGTTTTTAAATATTTTTATAAAAAAATGACACCTGCCAAGGAACTATGAAGTGCCCCCTAAAGTTTAGACAAAATTTAATATTAAATTACTTGTGAATGAGTTCGGTATTGCACCGGACTCATTCCTTACATAAATAATATGCACCTCCAAAAGTGTCTAACTTTTGGGGTGCATATCAAAAATCTGTCGGGGTGTTTTCATATTTCGTATCGCAAAGCTTTCCATTCATTCCAAAAAGCAACGTAGCCGTTTCGGTCAAATTCATCTTCGGGCATTATTTTATCTTCAGAACTTTTGTAAAACGATTCTATCAAATCGGCAAAAGCAAAAACGGTTTGTCTGTATTCGTCAATAGGAATTACAGTTCTTTTCCCTGCTTCTGTAATTAAAACGACAGTATCATTCTCGTGGAGAACGGACCAATCAACTCCGTTAGGGCAACCGGATATATCCACTTTGGTAAGAGTTTCATTGGGTATCATAAAAAAACCGCAGCAAGGAAGCATTTGATTGCTTTCATTCATTACGTGATCTTCTTTGATGGATTTCAGTAGGTACAATGCAGTTGCGCTCACGGTCGCATGATCGTATTTCAAAACCTCATCTCCTATGATGGCAGTTGCACTCCCGTGCAGACACAGGTCTTCTTCCTGCTTTACACCATCCATCCAATGAAGATCGGTTGCCTTTATGGAAAACATGTACAACCTCCTTTTTTGTATGTTCAGCCTACCGTTTCAGTATAACATAAATCGGCAGAGAAAACAATCCCCTGCCGATATTTGTAAACATCCTTATGTGAAGGAGCCTGATCCCATCTTTTTCATTTATGCTTTTTTCTTTTTCAGAACAAAGAATACTGCGCCTGCGGCGATGACTGCCGCTACCGCAATGCCGATGATCAAACCGATGGAAATACCGTCGTCGGCGTTTCCTTCGTTGATGGGCTGATCGTCCACGGGCTTGTCATCCGAAGGCTTGTCGGAACCGTCGGGTTCAACGGGCTCAGTAGGCTTATCGGGCTCAACAGGCTTGTCGGGATCAACGGGCTTGTCAGGCTCATTTTCAAGACCTGTCAGCTGCGGGAACACGCGGCTCATGGCGTAGAACTGCCAGGAGCAGTGTTCTTGGTTGCCGGGGTCGGTGACGTAGCCGCCACGCCAGAATTAGGGGTAAACCGAAATCTTGTTGCGCTCGGCGGTTTCCAGCTCCAGAGCGAGGATCTCCGCCATACGCTCGGTATCTCCGATCATATCGCAGAACATCAGCTCCCACGCAATGCCCTTACCGATGAATTCTCTTGTCAGCTCGGTAGAGGTGGTGGTATCCCCGTTTGTCACAAGGGTTGCTTCGGTGGCAAGGCCGTCATCTCCATAGATGTTGACAGTTGCGTACTTCTTGTAAATCTCGTAGGTATTCTTCATGATCTCAAGATCCATTGCGTACCACTCGGCAGCAATCGGTGCCATATTGATCCAGGAAATACCCTTATAGAACTTCATATTGTCTTCCACGTCGTAAAATTCGCCGTAGATGGTTTTGCCGTCCACCTCGGTAATGAGGTGATCCTTGATGCCCTTTTCAATGCGCTTGGCAAAGGTATCCCACTTGGTCGCCATGATTTCGTCCTTGTGCGCCTTTGCCACGATTGACAGCTCGTGAAGCGCCTGCGAGGCGAAGACGTTTGTCAAAAGGTCATAGGACTTCCAATAGCGGATCTTGCGGGAGTGCTCCAGGGAAGGATTGTAGAGCAGGTTCATTTCACCACTGAAATACTCTGCCTTGTCGATATAATAGTTGGCAAAGCCTGCGATGACGGGATAAGACTCCTTTATGAATTCCAGATCCTCGGCAGTTCCCTTATTATTGTTGACGTACATCACCCATGCGTGAATGAGCATATAGTTCGCATCGGTCTGGGTGTAGTTGCTGATGAGATTAATCTTAGAGGTCAGCGCCTCAAAGGAGGCTTCGCCCTTGACGGTAATCTGCTTGCCGCCCGCCTCGGTGAAGGTCTCGTAATTGTCAACGGTTTCGGAGCCGCACCAGTATACGTTACCGCTTGCATTTTCGGTCTCCAGCTTTACGTAGTAGTTGCCGTTTTTCTGCGTTTTGGTAAGAGGCAGATCAAACAAAACGGTTACCCAATCGCCATTCTCACTGATAGCTTCAATGTCGATGCGCTTGGTATCGATCCTCTGCGCACCGTCACCGTAGCCCTTGTATAGGGTTGCCTTGAGCGTACCCGTGGCATTTTTGTCCTTACTTAAGATCATTTCCACACCTGTGACAAGCTCTCCTGCGGTGGGAATCTCCTGTACCGCAGATACTCTGCCGTCAAGGGTGATGATCTTGCCCTTGTCCACCTCAAAGGAGGGCTCAGCCAAGAAGGTATATCCAACCTTTGTCCACGTGCCGTCATAGGCGTAAGATGTGGCGGAGGTGGCGGCGTCGGTCAGCACCTTCGCGTAGCCATCGGTATCCGCAAGGGTCACCACCACGTAGTAGTAGTTTTCATACTGCACGTCAAGCGCCTTGTCAAAGGTGACGGCAAGGGTCTGCTCGCCCGCTTTGGTAAGAGGCGCTTCGACCGTGGCAAGGGTGGTCTTGGCATCGGTATAATCGGTGCGGATTTCCACCTTTACCTTGCCGCCTGCCTTCGCAGCGAACAAATTCAGCGTCACGCCCGTCACGGTATTACCTCTGGCGATAAAGCCCTGCGTGACAGAGCCGTTCGGATAGGATACGATCTCATAGGCGGGATAGTAGGGCTTTTCTGCCCAACCACTCAGTGCCGCCACGTCATAGTTATAGGAATTGAGGCTGCCGCAGCTTTGGACGGTGCCGTTCCAGATCACTTTGCCGCTATCTTCGGTTGCCTGCAGTACCAGATAATAGGTCTTGCCGGGGGTAACCGATACGGGATTTTCAAAGGCAATATTCTGCCAGCCGTTGGCGTTATCGCCGAATGTATAGGTGGCAGAGCCGATGGCGGTGGCGGGATCACTGTAATCGGTGCAGATCATTGCCTTGACGGTATCGCCGTTTCCCGATTTATCAAGATGCACGTCCACACTGTAGATCTTATTGTTTTTGGGTACAAAGGGCTGTGCCGCACCGTTGTTCGGCGCATTGATAACGTAAATGCCGGTTTCCCCGTTTCTCTGGGAGATCTTGCAATCGGAAGAGATGTCGGAGCCACTGCCTTCACCGATGGCAAAGGCGGTGTACACACCCACCTCCTGCCAGCCGTCTCCGCCGTAGGCGTTCTTATCATAGTTCCAAGCCTTCATATACTCGGTCTTGTCGCCCGAAATACCGTACCATACCACTCTACCTGCGCTCTGCTCGGCATACAGCTTCAGATAGTAAGTCTTGCCGGGGGTGACCGATACGGGAGTATCAAAGGTGATGGTGTGCCAAGCGGCAGAGGAGCCGTTTAAAGCATAGGTAGCTTCACCGATCAGAGTGGACGCATCCTTCAGATCGGAATAAACCTCGGCGTGCACCTTGCCGCCTCTTGCGCCTTCCAGATACGCCTTGACCGAGGTGATACTTGCATCCTTTGTGGAAAAAGGAGTCGCAGATGCGTTGTTGGGAGCGGTGATGAGGAACTGAGCCACACCCGTTTGCGTTTGTTCTTCATAGAAATCGGTGGCGCCCTCGGCACCCTTGCCGCTCAAATAGTTGTTTCTGTACTCGGTATCCTTGATATTGTCAATGATATGCGTGCCGCGTTCCAGCCCCAGTGCCACGTGATAGGAAAGCAGATAACGCAAAATCGCACGCGCCGCGTCGCTATCTCCATAGGACAGATGCGCCATTGCCTGAATGGCACTGTCACGGGTAAACATACCGTAGTAGGTTCCCGTTAATGAGGTGATGGCATAGCCGCGGTCGGTAATGCGGTCATAAAGAATATCATAACTGTTCTGATACAGATCGACGGTATCTTGCGACAGCGTAACGTCTTCGTTTTTGCTCTCGGCGCTGACCGCAAGCACACTTCCCATCAGCATGGCAGTGCCCAAAAGTCCTGCCAGCAATCGTTTTGTATGTTTGAACATGTTCTTTCTCCTTTATATTTTATGCTTTTTTCTTCCTTTTCAAAACAAAGAATCCAATGCCTAAAACGGCGGCAACTGCCGCTGTAATACCGGCAATCAAGCCAAAGAAATTGTCCTTTTCGGTCTTCTTATCTGCCTTTACGGGGGGATCGGTTTCAACAGAACCTTCCCCTTCGGGCTTATTGCCCTGCGGTTGGCTGCCATCCCCTTCGGGAGGTACGGTTTCACTGCCGTCCGGTGTGTTTCCTTCATTACCGCCTTCGCTGCTGCCGTTTTTGGTAAGCTGCGGGAAGACCACGCACATGGCATATACCTGCCAAGAGCAGTGCTCTTGGTTGCCGGGGTCGGAAACGGTGGTCTGGGAGGTCCAGGATTCGGGATAGACCGAGAGGTTATATCTCTTGGAGGTTGCCAGTTCCAGATCGACGATCTCTTGGATACGCTCGGTATCTCCGATCATGTCACAGAACATGAGTTCCCATGCCACGCCCTTGCCGATGAATTCTCTTCTGGTTTCGGTAGTACCAAGGAAATGGTCGGTGGCAAGTCCTTTGTAGCCGAACATATCAATGCCTGCGTGCTTTTTGTAGATCTCATAGGTATTCTTCATGATCTGCATATCCATGCCGTACCACTCGGCGGCAACGGGGGCAAAGTTGACCCAAGAAATACCGTCATAGAACTTCATGTTGTCTTCTCTGTCGTAAAACTCCGCATAAATGGTCAAGCCGTCGATCTCGCAGGTCAGATGCTTGTGAATACCGCCCTTGATCTTTTCGGCATAGGCTTTCCATACGCCCTTATTTTTGGTATCGCCCATTTCCTGCGCCACAGCGCTTAGTTCATAGAATGCTTGGGAGGCAAAGACATTGGTGATCAGATCGTACGCCTGCCAGTAGCGCCCCTTCTTGGAGTGCTCAAGGGAGGGATTGTAGATCAGATCCATGTCCTTGTTATAATATTCATCCGAAAGGAAGTAGTTGGCAAAATCACGGATGATGGGATAAGTTCCCTCAATAAATTCCTTATCTTCCTCAGTACCCTTGCAGTTGTTGACATACATGACCCATGCGTGAATGAGCATATAGGTGGCATCGGTCTGGGTATAGTTGCTAAGCAGTCTTGTCACGCCCTTGAAGGCTTCAAAGCCCGCTTCGCCCCTTACTTCGGTATACTTTCCGTCCTTTTCAAGGTAAGTTCCGTGATTGTCAACGGTGGTAGAGCCGCACCAGTATACGTTGCCCTTGGCGTCTTCGGTTTCCAACTTGATAAAGTAGTTGCCGTTCTTTTGGGTCTTGGTAAGCGGCAGGTCAAACTTGATCATCAGCCAGTCTGCCTCTTCCGAAAGGCCGGCAATGTCAACTTTCTGAACGTTGATCAACTGCTCACTTTTGCCATCGCTCTTATAAAGGGTGGCTTTCAGAATACCGCTCGCATTCTTTTCCTTTTTGACAACGACCTTCACTCCGGTGATCAGTTCGCCCTTACAGGGAATTTCCTGTACTCCCGCTGTTTTGCCATCCAGCGTAATGATCTCTTCTTTATCCACCCCAAAGCTTGCGTCCGCAAGGAAGGCATAGCCCACCCGCATCCAATCCTCTGCCATGGCATAGGAATCGGCGGCGGCGGTGGGATCAGCCAAAAGACGCATATAGCCATCGTTTCCTTCCAAGCTGACCACCAGATAGTAATGATCTTGATACTCTAAGGGCAGTTCTTCAGAAAATGAAACGGTGTAGACGTTTTCTCCCGCCTTGTCAAGGGTGCATTCCGCCTTTGCCAAAACGGTACTTGCATCGGCATAGTCACGGCGGATCTCGATTTTCGCTTTTCCGCCCGCCTTTTCGGTATAAACGGTCAGGTTCACCCCGCCCATGGTATTGCCTCTGGCTTCAAAGCGCTGGGCAACGGTCTTTGTGGGATGGGAAATGATCTCAAAGCCAAGATAATTGCCGCTTCCCGACCAACCGCCAAACACATCCTTGTCGTAGTTTAAGGATGTGGGCAGGTCGCATTTTTGGGTGGTGCCGTTCCAGACAATTCTGCCGCTGTCGGCACTGCCTTTTACCACCAAATAATAGGTCTTGCCGGGGGTAACGGTGACGGGGGCATCAAATACAATATTCTGCCAGCCGTTGGGAGTATTGCCAAAGGTATAGGTGGCTGTACCCACAGCGGTGGAAAGATCCTTGTAATCGGTGCATATATACGCAGTTACCTTGTCGGTATTGCTGCTCTTATCCAAATGCACGTCCACGCTGTAGATCTTATTGTTTTTGGGAACAAATGGCTGGGCTGCGCCGTTATTTGGTTCATTGATCAGGTAAAGCGCCAGATCGGCTTTTCTTTGGGCAACCTTGTAATCCACGGTCACTTCGCTGCCGCTTTCCCCGATGACAAACGCCACGTAGACCCCCAGCTCCTGCCAGTGATTGCCGCCATAGGCGTTTTCATCGTAGTTCCATGATTTTAAGGAAGTGGATTTTCCTTCGGTCACTCCGTAAAGCACACTTCTGCCGCTTCCCTCTTCGGCATACAGCTTCAGGTAGTAGGTCTTACCGGGGGTGACGCTGATCTCTTTGTCAAGAGAAATCGTCTTCCAGCCCTTGGATGTGCCGTTAAACTGAGCGCTGCCCTTGCCCACAAGGGTAGTTTCATCCATGAGATCGGTATAGATTTCCGCCACCAGAGTCGCAGAAGATTCCACCTCGATATACGCCTGCACCGAGGCAATGGATCGCTGTCCCGTGGTAAAAGGAGTGGCAGTGGCGTTGGCAGGGGCATTGATAAGAAAGTGTCCCGCGCCCGGCTCGGTCTGTTCGTCGTAATAGGTGGCGGTGTTTTCTTTTTTACCGCTCAAATAGTTGTTTCTGTACTGCTCTTCCTTGAGTTCTTCGATGATGTGGGTACCGCGCTGCAGACCCAGTTCTACATGGTAAGAAAGCATATAACGAAGAATCGATCTTGCCGCCTCCGGATCGCCGTAGGCGATGTGTGCCATTGCCTGAATGGCGCTGTCACGGGTGAACATACCGAAATATGTCCCCGTCAGCGAGGTGATGGCATAGCCGCGGTCGGTGATGCGGTCGAGCAGGATATCATAGCTGCCCTCAAAGAGATCGATATTTTCTTTTGTATATTCGATATCGGTATTTTTAGCCGATGCAGCGCCAAGCGGCAGGGCGCTTCCCATAAACATGGAAGCACCCAGCAATGCTGCCAAAGCACGTTTGGTCATTTTTTTCATGTTCCTCTCTCCTTTCATGCCAAGAATTCGATTTCAGCAAGTTCACTTCCTCCAAACAGAGTCAGACGAAAGGAGGTGAATTTCTTGGTCTCATCCACGGCAAAAGGACGAATAAAGCTATCAAAGAGGAAAGATATATTTTCTTCTTTGGCTACGGTTTCATAGTTTGTGCCATCCAAAGTGCCTTCCAGAACGAAGGCGGTGGGGGCAGTTTCCTTCTTACTGCAGGAAAGGGTCAGCAGGGCGATGGCGGTGGGCTCTGCAAGTGTGATCTGCACCTGCTCGCCGTCCTTGATAGATGCAACGGTCAAACTGTCATCATCAAAGAGGGGGCCTTCCATGCCCTTTGTCAGATCAGTGTAAGAGCTGCCGATGCCCGTTTCCTCAGTGGTCATGGAGGTAGGCTTGGCATCCTCACCGCACGCCCAGTCGGAGGGCTCAGAGCCCATTTCAAATTCTACAGTCATACCCGACATGAGCATTTCGTGGGTGAAATACAGCTTTTCGTAGGGCTCGCCGTTTACCTTGCAGGACTGAATGTATACGTTCTTATCCGAATTGTTGTGCGCAATGACGGTCAGATCCTTGCCGTTGTCCAGATGAACGGTGACCTTATCGTATCTGGGAGAGGAAATAATATATTCTCCCGAGCCCACGTTGTAGGAATAGAAACCGAGGGCGTTCATGACGTACCATGCGGACATTTCGCCGTTGTCCTCATCACCGGGATAGCCCTGCCCAATCTCGGAGCCCACATATACGTGCTGCAGCACCTCACGGGTATACTTTTGGATCATGTAAGGCTTATCGGTGTAGGCATAGGTGTAGATGAGGTGATGGGCGGGCTGATTGTTATGCTCGTACTGCCCCATCTTCACTTCCTTGAATTCGGCAATCTCGTGGTTCATAAAGGTGGCTTCCACAACCGCACGCATAGCCTCAATGCTGTCGTCAAAGAGCGCGTCCAGCTTGTCGGCAACTTCCTTTTTGCCGCCGTACAGATTGGTCATGCCCTTGCCGTCAAAGACGATGGGGAACGCATTGACCCAGCCCACCGACTCGGTGTAGTCATCATGAGGTCCCGTCCATGCGGCAGGATCGTAGGTATCAATATCCGCCGACCAGATACCGTCCTCCGATTTTCCCATGAAGAATTTTACATCGGGATTGAACATCTCGTCGTACTTCATACATCTGTGGCGGTAATACTTCGCCTCAGCCGCAAGGCCCATCTTTTCCGCCATGCGGTAAAGACCGTAGTCGTTGATATAGCCCTCAATGGAGCTGGAATAGCCCTCTCCCACGCTGTTGGGAATATAACCGCGGAAGGGGAAGGTGTTGCAGGCGGGTCTGCCGCCTCTTGCCATATCGTCCGAGAAGGCAGAGGCATTGCGCAGCATGGAATCCCAAGCATTCTTATGGTCAAAGTCAATACCCTTCAAATACGCATCCGCGAAAATAATATCGCTGGAGGTACCCACCATGCAATTGACTCCACCGGGGCAGGTCCAACGGGGCACGATGCCCGTATCGATATAGTGCTGTACCATGCCGTCAAGCAGCTCGCTTGTGAGCTTTTCGGTGAAGATGGAGTACGCAGGCCACACCACGCGGTAGGTATCCCAGAATCCGTTGGAAACGTAAAGGATACCGTCCTTCTTCTTTTGATCGTGAGGAGAAACGTATACCCATTTGGGCTCTTCGTTGGTACCCTCGTTTTCACTGTGGAAATTGGGGTACATATACATTTTATAAAGATTGGAATAGAATTTTAGCTTTTCGGTGTAGGAGGCACCCTCGATCTCAAATTTACTGAGAATGTCATCCCAAGCCTTTTGGGATTTACGGAAGGTTTCTTCAAAGCTGTCATCCCCGATCTCAAGACGCAGACTGTGCTGCGCCTGTTCGTAGCCGATAAAGGAGGTGGCAAGCTTCATCACCACTTCGTTTTCCGCAAAGGAAATTACCCCCTGCTTTTCGCTTGTCTTGATAGCACGCAACGGAGAAGCATCAAACTGACCCACGATATACATTGGTACCGAGCCGTTTACACAATGGTCGGTCTTTGCTCTAAACGATCTGCCGTCGGGAGCAAATTCCAGTGTACCGCTGCTCCAGATGCAGTCGAGGATCACGTTGCGATGTGCGGTGTCATCCGCGAAGCAGAACTTCATTTGCGCGCCGTGGCTTGTGGGGGTGATCACCATGGCAGAGCCGCCCGCAGGGGTTCCCTTTTCAAATTTCACGCCGTAGCAGTGTGCCCTTGCCCACTCGTTTTCGTGGGTAAAAACCGACTTTCGGGCATCCGAGGAGATCTGCTCGGAAACGACTTCCTTTGCGGTATCCACCGAGGTGTTGGTCATAAACTGCCAGGTGCCGTAGCTGCCAAGCCAGAAATGGGGCAGGTGCATGATCGTGATGGAATCCAGCGGATTGCAACCATCCCCCGTCTGATAGTTGTAGCAGCAGTTGGAGCGCACCACGTTGGTCACGGGTGTGTAGAAATTAAAACCGTTTGGAACGGTGGCGGCGGGGGTGACAAGACCTCTTGAGAAGGGCTGATCGTTGTTGGTGCCCCGCACGATATTGACGTAGTCGGAAGGATGATCGTACACGACCTCTGCCTTGTCTTCAATTTTCAGATCGTCAAAGAAGGTGATAAACCTTGAGGCATCCTCCGCCTTTTCCATGGAAAAATACGCGCAAATGCGGTCAATGGTCTTTCCCTTTGCCACCTTGCCGATGCGGCTTTCGATATAGTTCCACTGGGCGGTGATGAGACACTTGCCCTTTACCTGCCCTTCGGGGGTCATTTCGGAGCCGTTCTGATCCACAGCTCCCAAATCCGAAAGGTAGCTGCCGTCGGTGAAATGCAGATCGATCATCACACGGCAGGAGGTGTATTCGTAATCGTATACGTCAATGTCAAAAAGCCCGGGAAAAACCACGTAGGAAAGCACGGTATCTTCCGACACGGGAATGGCAAGATCGCGGTAAAGAACCGAGCGGGCATAGGTATTTTCGGTTTGGGTCTGCTTACCGTACACCGCAAGGCAACGACTGCCCGTCCATGCACCGGGATGGTTGCAATCGGTACGGGGAGGCCCGAAGGAGGGCTCTGCCACCATGCCGGGGGTAGGATCCTCTCGCTCTGCCAAAACAGTCTCTTCGGTCGGTTCCTTCGTGGCATAGAGGGCAAGATCCGCCGCCTGCGTCATGGGTGCGCCGCAGTTTTCGGTGATCTCCCACTTGTAATATAGGAAGGAGGGCGCATTTTCCACAGCAAAGCAAAGCGTTTCTCCTCGCTTTTCAAAGCAAACGTTCTCTCTGGAATCCAGCACAGTCCAGCACTCGCCGTCGGCGGAGCCATGCAGCACCCAGCTTTTGGGGTCACGCGTCTGCCAATCAAGAGCGGAGGTGACGGTATAGCAGCCGATAGAAGCAGGCTCCTTCAGTGCAAAGCGCACGCATGCCGACTGACCTTTTACCAGATACTTAAACTTGGCATCTCCGTCGAACAAATTGATCTTATTTTCGCTTGAAATAAAGGAGGGAGTACCCGAAAGAGTGGTAAGATCCACCGCAAGACCCGGGCATTTCTGCACAAAATCGGTGTGAACCACCCCCGAAACGCAGCCGTCCTCAAGCGTCGAAGGACAGAGCGCGCCTATATCGTCCCTTTCAAAGGACGTTTTAAAATGGATTGTATCAGTTGTCCGCATAGCCGCCTCCTGAATTTGTAAACTTAGTTTACAAATATGCTATCATATAATTGAAAATATGTCAATTCGCATTTTTTACAAATTTCATATCTGATTTTTGTGTATATCAACAAAGCACTTGCCAAACCGCAAAAAAGAGCTGTCCGACAAATGAAAAACGGCTCCGAAGAGCCGTTTTCTTACTTATGGTTCCGATATACGTGAACACCTAACCGCCGAATGCGTTCCAGGATATCTGGGCACTATAACTGCCGGAAATCCAATCCGCGTTCCAGCCCTGCGGTCTGGCATCCACTCCGCAGTAAATGTGTTTCAGCGCAGTATTGCCGCCAAATGCCCTGCTTCCCATCTCTGTTACGGATATGGGAATGTGCACCTCGGTCAATTTGATACAGTTTCCAAAGGCAGAATCGCCTATTTGGGAAAGAGATGCCGGCAAATGAACACTTGTCATTGCCTTACACTCATAAAATGCACTGTTTCCAATGACTGCAAGTTGATCGGGAAAAACGATACTTTCAAGAGCAGTACAGCCGCGAAATACATTGGCACCGATTTCGGCAAGCGTTGTGGGAAAAGTCACCGACCGCAGTGCAGTGCATCCCCAAAAAACACCCTGTGGCAGAGCTGTGGTTCCCTCGGGAATCACAACGCTCGTTAACGAAGAACACCCCGAGAACACATCCGTGCCGACTTTCATGATCCCTTTTGGCAACACAATTTGATAAAGTGCTGTGCAGTTTTGAAAAACACGATCTTCAAAAGTCTCCAAATTCATCGGCAGCTCGATCTGTTTCAGTCTTGAACAGCCGGCGAAGGACTTCGCACCCAAAATACGTATCGTATCGGGCAGCGTCACACTTTCCAGAAGAGTACAGTTTATAAACACACTGTCGGGCAAGCGCTCTAAACGGGCTTGAATTCTCACTTGCTTCAAGCCGGTACAGCGCCCAAAAACATACGCCCCTATTTGGGTCACGTGCTCACCGACCGTCACCTCCGTAAGAGAAGAGCAACCGTAAAAAGCGCTGTCATTGATCGCAACAACGTCCGATGGAATCTCCAATTTGGTAAGCACCGCACCGTTTAAATAAAGAGCTGCGCCATTTTGAAAAAGACCGGTGGAGAAATTATTGTATCCCTGCCACTGAATACGGCAAAACGCAGAAAGATCCGAAATATATACCTTTGAAAGCGACTTGCAGCCGATAAACGCATTATGCATGCTGTTTTCCAGTCCCTTACCGAGTTTTACACTGTTAAGAGAAATGCAATCTTGAAAGGCATTATTCCCAATGATTCGTACGCTGTCGGGAAGGATGACACTCTCCAAGAGTGCACAGCCCGAAAAAGCACTGTCTCCAATGGCAAGAACACCATCCGGGACAACCGAAGTATTGCATCCCAGCGTCAGAGTTTTGCTTGCCTTTTCAACAAGACAGTTGCCTTCGCTGTAATAGACGGCATTGTCTGCTGCCACCGTGATTTTACTCAGCGCCCTACACCTCGCAAAACAACCAAGTCCGATGCTTTGCACAGAAGAAGGGATTTCGATTTCGGTCAATGCCCTACATGAGTCAAAGGCATTCTCACCAATGGAAACAACCCCCATGCCCATATCCACACCGGAAAGAGACATCGAAGAGTTAAATGCCTTGTTTCCGATATACCGAAGACTGTTGGGCAATCTGACAAATTGCAGTTTACTCTGCATGAAAGCATTGTCAGCGATCAGAACAGTCCCCTCTTTGACCGTATATTCTTCCGTGAGGTTCTTTGTTTCCAGCAGATATCTGTCCAAATACAAGGTGCCATTTTGCCAATTTCCGTCATCCGAATAATAAGCAGTATTCACAAACGCTTTTTCTCCGATATGAGTAAGCCATGTTGGCAAACGAATATCATTTAACCGATCACATCCCGCAAAAGCCCTTCTACCGATATCGACTACGGTATCGGGAATGAAAACGCTCTTCAGCATTTTTCTGTTCTCAAATACCATCTGGCCAATGGCGACCACAGGCTTTTCCCGATACTCGTCAGGAATAACGATCTCCTCATGCAGATACCCTGTGATTCCCGCCACGTAATAGGACTCTCCGTCCGGCATAAGCTTAAAAACCAATCCATCGGTACTTGGGGGGAAAGGATCCGGCTCCTCCGAACCGTCGACCGAGTCGGAGCCGCCCGGTATTTCCGAGCCATCGGAGCCGTCCGGCAGTTCACTTCCATCGCTTCCGTCAGGAGGAACGGGGTCATCCGAGCCGTCGGGAAGAACCGAGCCGTCGGGAACAGGATCGGGTATATCCTTTTGGGGGTTGTTTTGAGGAAAAAGCATGCTGAACACGATAAATAGCATGGCACACAGCAAGCACATTGCCAACAATGTGATCACGATGCGATCTGTTTTCTTGTTCATCCTCTCACTTCCTTTCTCATATCAGTATACCATTATGTATATTCGTTGTCAAGGTGCACAATCAAAAAGCCCTTCACCGCACAGCGAAGAGCTTTTGTATCTTATCATCAGTCGAAATAAACGGGCTTTCCGGTCTCGGCGGATTCGTATATGGCTTCCAGAATTTCGGAAACCACGCAAGCCTCCTCAGGCAGCACGCAGGGATCGGTATCGTTCAGAATGGCGTCGATCCACTGACGGGCCTCTGCCACAGCGGCGTTTGCCTTGATGGTACCCTCGTAGCCTTCGATGGGCTTTTCGTCCACCAGCTTGTCGTCCTTGTCGTAATTGAGGATGAGCTCCTTGTTCTTGATCTGTGCGCCTGCCTTGGTGCCGCAGAGCACGGTGGATGCCTCGATGGGATCGAGAATGTTCAGCGCCCAGCTGGATTCCAGATTGATGGTGGCGCCGTTCTTCATCACGATAAAGCCGAACGCGGAATCCTCTACGGTATTCTTTTCGGGATCCCAGCTGCCCCATACGTTGCCGCACTTGGGGTTATCGTTGAGCTTCTTATATTTGGTACCGACCACCATTCTGGGCTCGTAGTTGTCCATCATATAAAGGGTCAGGTCCAGCGCATGGGTACCGATATCGATCAGCGGTCCGCCGCCCTGCTCGTATTCGTCAAGGAATACGCCCCAGGTGGGCATAGCGCGACGGCGAATGGCAAGCGCCTTGGCGTAGTAGACCTCGCCCAGCTGGCCTTCCTTCATGATCTTCTTCAGCGCAACGCTCTCGGGACGGTTGCGGTTCTGGTAACCGACCGTCAACTTCATGCCGGTTTCCTTTGCCACCTTTACCATCTCTCTTGCTTCTGCTGCGGTCTTTGCCATGGGCTTTTCGCACATAACGTGCTTACCTGCGCGCATGGCGTCGATGGAAATAAAGCTGTGAGAGCGATTGGGGGTACAAACGTGTACCACGTCGATTTCGGGATCTGCCAGCAGCTCTTTATAATCGGTATATACCTTGGCATCCTTGGTGCCGAACTTTTCAGCGGACTTGACCGCCTTTTCTTCGATAATATCGCAAAATGCCACCATTTCGGCTTCGGGAATGGCTTCTAGCCCTGGCATATGCTTACTTGTGGCGATACCGCCGCATCCAATGATTCCAACCTTCAGTTTTTTCATGACGTTAATCTCCGTTAGTTCACTTAGATTCTCCCTGCATTATAGCACACCCGACAAAGAAAATCCATAGGTATTTGAATTTTTTCTAAAAAAAGTGAATCCCTCAAGCCTTGGCTTGAGGGATTCATGATCAATTGACATTTACATAGAAGTCTCTTCCGTAATATTTTACCACCGGTATTTTTCCGTTTTCATCAACCGGCTCTTTATTCTGCGACTGATACTGCGCATAAAACGAAAACATTACCTTCCCACTGCCTTTCTCAACCAACAATTTCTGTGTATTTTCTTGAATTTTGTAATTTGTTGAAAGAGAAGACATTAATGCAGTCCGTGCGTTTTCCACCATCTCTTCGGTTATTTCATCTTCGAAAAGTTCCCAACTTCCGAATTCAATTGCTTCTATTTTTTTCAGTTCTCCCGCAAGATTAAACCACATACTTATTTGGTCTTCCGTTTTATACCCATAGACAGATTTGCTTGCCACTACATAAACGTAACCGCCAAGAAGACTATTCGTATTCGTCTTAGATTCCCAAGTATACCCATTCAGCGCGCTCTCACCGTACAACTCATTCACAAGCTTCTTTGCTTGATCAAGCGCCTGTTTTTCGGTATAATCTCCTTCTTTTGCGTCAGCACCGCTATCAAAATATGTCAGCAACCGTCCTGTTTTACCGGACAAATCCACCGAAATTAATGACTGTTTTCCACCATATCTATACGAATACGTGTCATAATCACCAAATTCTTTTTGATACGCATCGTCCTTTATGCTTTGACTTTCATGAGAACATTCGTACTCAAGAAGGTGCTCCTTACCATTGATACGAAAGGTAATTGTTTTACCCAACTCTTCACTTTTTTTGTAAGTATCACGCATAAAGAAAAGCTGAATGTCAGAGATATTTTTGAACGTAATATCTTTTACAGAATGAACTGCAGTATCGGTATCACCATCTGCCCCTGAGCTGTAAAACTGATATTCTACCATCTTCTTTTCCGTCTTCTCCGCACCGCAAGCCACAAAAGATACCATAAGCGCTGCTAATAATATACATATCACTTTTTTCATACCACAAACCTCCTAATTTATGTATTGTATTACATCACCAACATAATACCCCGGAAAACTATCCACAGTTTCTGTCTGTTCTGATTCGTTTGT
Organism: Oscillospiraceae bacterium; assembly: GCA_015064925.1. Lineage (GTDB taxonomy): Bacteria > Bacillota > Clostridia > Oscillospirales > CAG-272 > SIG655. The sequence continues at coordinate 19,538 of SVRH01000032.1, forward strand.
TATTTGATATGATGTCATGTAAGCAAATGCAAGTGCTTCTTGAATTGTCTTGTCTCCTCCTTCAATTTTAGTCAAAAAACGCTCAAGAAACTTGTCATCACTCGATGTTTTCATCGTTTCCGTCGTACCCAACACAAAGTGCGCTCCTTTTTCGTACATAGCATCTACTAGATTATGTCCGTCATCGGAGCGAGCAGTCCCCCAAGCAGGCTTGGGGGACTGTGTCTGAATAAATATACCAACCCAATCAGTTAACGTTTACATACAGCGATTCCATCATTTTTTCTCCTTCTTCACCGATGGTAAAGGTAAACCAAGTTTCAAGATAGACCTTGCCGCTTGTATCGGTGGTCAATGCAACGGAATCTTTTGAATGGGATATTTCCTGCAATT
>SVRH01000116.1 GCA_015064925.1 Oscillospiraceae bacterium
CCTGAAAACCAAAAATATTATCTGATCGGTCAGCTCTCTTCCTCAGAAGAGAGCTTTTTTCGTGGTATTGCATGAAAAGCGGCGTTGTATTTCGTATTGTTTGCCCATTGACGTACACACTGATCTGTTGTATAATGAAAGCACAAGAACTGAAAGGAGGCTTCCTATGAGAACATCCGATAAAATACTGGCTCTGCTGCTGTTGCTTGGACTATTGCTTTCAGTGGCGTTCCTTGTCTTTTGGAATCCGGGCAGTCATGCTCCCGAACAGGAGGAGAACGATCTGCCCTTAAACGATGAAGATGTGGAGCCCCTGCCTCCCCCTCCTCCCGGACCGGATGACGGATCAATCCCTGAAGATGGCTCCGAGGCCGAAGAAGACCTCACCTTCGGTGGGGCAACCATTCGCTTTCTTGTGTGCAGCGACGGAATGTACGGTGATATGAACCTTGCAACCCGCTCTATCCTGCCAACCGGCACCTCCGAAAACTTTGTGAATTACGCCCTGCTGGAACGAAATCAAGCGGTGGAGAAAACGCTGGACGTGAAGATCGAAATGGTCCCCTGCCAGCCGGAAAAGACCGCTGTCATCCTCTCCAATCTGATGATCAGCGGCCTGCACACATATGATGTGGTCGGCGCTTATCAGTACTACGATCTGGGACTTTCCATCGGTGAGAACAGCGGATTTTTCATCAATTACGAAAACCCACAGCTGAAAAAGGATATTCACATCAATCCCAACGCCCCCTACTGGGACGGAAAGCTCTACGATCTAATGACCGTATACGGCAACGTAAACTGGATCACAGGAGAGCTTACCCAGACCTGGATCTCCTCCCTTTACGTCAGTTATATCAACTGTGAGCTGTGGCAAGCCAATGCAGAGCTGATTGCTGCCTGTACGACAGCAAAAGGAATCTCCGACCCCTTTGAGCTTGTGCAAAACGGGCTTTGGACCATTGATCTGTGGACAGAGATCTCAAAAGCGATTTGGAAGGATCAGGACAGCAGCCAAACCGTTGACGAGGATGATATCGTCGGCTTCATGTCCTATGAGCCGGGCAAATTCAATTTCATGGCGGACGCGCTTGCAGTGGGCTCGGGTGTGACCTATTCGACTCTTCATCCAAGCGGTGTATACGTTGATCAGTTTGACACCCTGCATAACAGACAGTTTTCAGAAAAGCTCGCCTCTCTGTACAGTCTTTCGTCCCATGTCCTGCAGCTCTCCGAGGATTCCCCCGTCAAGCCGATCCAACAGTTTACGGGCGGCAGAGTGCTGATGACCATCGCTCCCATGTATGAGAGCGAATTTGTGCACACACAAATGGACGCTTACTATATCCTGCCCCTTCCCAAGCTGTTGAAGGGTAGCTCCACAGGCTACACCACGACCCACTGTGACAATCTGACCTTGTTCGGCATTCCAACAAGCGCCGTGAAGGAGGGCAAGCTGGCGGCAATCACCTCCACAATGGAAATGTTGGCAGCCAAATCTGCCGAGAACGTCACTTTTCAGTATTACGCATGTGGATTGCAGACCCGCTTCAACAGAGCAACAGCAGACAGCTTTGCAAAGCAAGCAAAGATGCTGGACACCATCCGCGACTCCGTTACCCACGATTTCATGCATCTTTACAGTCACGAGATCGACCAACGAACGAGCAACACCACCTCGCCCGCTCATTTTTTCCGCTCATACTGCGGATCGACCGCAGGCGTTCATCAGATCAGAACTCACAATTCAGATTGGAGTCAGGCACTAAAAAAGCTGCTGAACGATATGCAGCTTCCTTACTAGAATAAACAGACAAAAACGCTGACGGCACACCGTCAGCGTTTAATATTATAATTGCGTTAACAGAACGATCAAAAAATCCACAGTATGATAGGTATCGGTCACTGTCTTGACGTCCCGATCACAAAGCAGATAACCATCCGACAGCGCGTACAGCTTGCATCCGCAGCGTTTTGACTGCGCCTTGGCAGATGCTTCGTCTGTCACAATACCCGCCTGCAGCTGATCCATCTGCAGATTGACACCCACGTCCTCGTCCGGTACAAAAAAGACGGTAACATCCGAATGCGCACTCGAGCTGCCCCCGAAAGCTTTGTTTTTGGTAAGCTCTATGGAGCCGGGGCTATCCTCAAGCCGCTCGTTGACGGCATATGGCCCCGTTCCGATCACCTTGGCATAGGTCGCGATAAAATCATCCGAGGAGCATTTACCAAATACCACCGCGCCGTATTCACCCGAGTTCACCACAGGAAGATCCAGCAGCTCTTCATACGGCTCTTCGGAGGAAAAGGTCAGCTCGCAAGCATAGGTATTCACCCTCTTCACTCCCTCGATCGTGGCGACCTCTCCCGTCCTGAATCGCTCCAGCCCCACAAGCGAGGAGCTCCTCAGCGCACCGTAGGGTCCGTCATAGCTGGGATCGCACACCAAATAGATGGCGTGAAGCAGGTCGGAGGCAGAAGCCCTTTTTCCGTTCGAAAACCGCGCTCTGTCCTTCACGGTGACGGTGACACGGAAAAGGCCGTCATCGGTCGCCTTCTGCTCAATGGATGCCACACCGGGGGTGGTAAAATACCGCTCTGTGATCAGCGAAAGGATCGCCAGATCGCCCTTTTCGGTGGCATAGTAGGGATTTGGGGATTCGGAAAACGCATACGGTATCGAAACCGCCACACTGCTCACTTCCCTTGGCACCGCACGCTTTTGCTCACCGCAGGAAACAAAGCAAAACAAACAGGCAAACAGCAGCGACAGCGCTCTGTAGATGCTTTTCATCAAGCCACCTCCCTTTAATTACAATACTGAGGCATTATAGCACAGTTTTTCCGCTTTGTAAAGGTGGAATTCACTTCGTCGCAAACAAATCAAGACGCAAGCCTTGTATATCATCCGCAACTTGTTGCGGTATATCATCAACACGAAGTGTTGTATATCATCAAGCCGCAGGCAAGATGCACGCCGGCGCGTGATGAGATACACGGCGTTGCCGTGATGATATCCAGCCCCGCAGGGGCTGATGATATGCCAAGCCTGCGGCTTGGATAAAAAATACTGCAGAAAGGTATCCTTTTCTGCAGTATTTTTTGCTAAGAAGCGCACAAACGGTGCGCAAGCATAGGTAAAAAGGGAAAAAAAGTGCGTAGATAATGTGAAAGTCTTACGTTCATAAAATCAAAACGTAATCTCTTGTAGCAGATTTCCTACTAAAGTTTGGTCTGCTTCAAATTCAAACATTAACGAATGTGAAGAAAAAGATGCGCCAAGCTGACCTTTGACAGATAGTTTCCTATTTGTCATAACAAGCTCAATATACCCATCGGTATCTGCACCAACGTCATAGATGCGAAAAGAACCGTTTAGCGAAGTATATGTGTTTTCTATCTCGTTAACTATGTTAGAAT
>SVRH01000033.1 GCA_015064925.1 Oscillospiraceae bacterium
AAACTGACGGATGTCGGTAAAATCAGTGGAACCGCAGTCGGGACAAGCGATGCCGTGTTCTTTAATAAAGGTTGCCATTTCCTCGTTGGTCCAGCCGGAGGGATTGATATCCTCACCCTTTTCCTTGCCGTAATCCTCGATCAGGTTGTCAGCGCGGTGACGAGTCTTGCAGGACTTGCAGTCCATAAGGGGGTCGGAGAAGCCGCCGAGATGTCCCGAAGCGACCCAGACCTGGGGATTCATCATGATGGCGCAGTCAAGTCCCACGTTGTAAGGGGATTCCTGCACAAACTTCTGCCACCATGCCTTTTTCACGTTGTTCTTGAATTCAACGCCGAGGGGGCCGTAGTCCCAAGAGTTGGCAAGGCCGCCGTAGATCTCGGAGCCTGCAAAGATATAGCCTCTGTTTTTGCAAAGTGCGACCACCTTTTCCATGGTCTTTTCGTTGTGATTCATAATATTTGTCCTCTTTAAATAATAATCATTTTATAACAGTCATTCCAAAACCGCACCTGTGCGGTAGAGCTCCGCGATCTGAGCTCGGTCGGGCAGGTAATTGCCCGCTTTATCGTACTCACCCGGGAAGATCAGTTCCTCCTGCTTCAGATCGAAATACGCAAACATCATGTCCGCACCGGCCGCCACCAGCTCCTCACTTAAATTGGTAGCAAGCTTTGACAGAACCGTTTGATAAAAAGCCTTGGGGTTGCGCTTGTGCTCAAGGGTGGTCAGCTTTTCAAGCAGCTTGTGAGCAAGGGACGCTTGCACCTGCCTATACCAAGCATATCCACCTTCATTTCCGGCAGACAGCAGCGCCAGCAGCCGCTCACCGTCCATAAACTGCGTTCCCTGCTCCAGCGTCAGCTTGGTGCCGCTGCGCAGACTAACCTGCAGCTGCTCGGGCACGGTGAAATTCACGCCATTCATCGCAGGACCGTCGATCAACGAAACGAACTGATCGTAGGTCGCGTCGCAGTAGTAATTGATTCTGGTTCCCAAAAGCGACGAGATGCGGTCACACAGATGCTCTGCACCGAAATAATGGTACGCCTCCGCCGCCGTCATGGAAACACCGTGCGCATTGATCAGCGTCTGTGCGGGAATAACCGACGTATAGAGCGTTGCCGCTTCACGGCTAAAGCGCAGATACACAAGAGAAACAGCCTGCTTTAGGCGCTCGGTGAAGATTCCATCATAGTGATCGGGGATCCCATATTCGTAACGGTCAGGCTGATAGTCGTTTAAGATCAGCAGCATAGAGAAGGACTGACCGCGAAGAGTCGGACGGTGTGTGTTTGCGTCGGCATCCTCATCGTCATCCGAGTCGAAATCCACGCCGGTGTTGTCTTCCACACGTCCTTTTTCGTTTTCACGCACCGCTTTTCCAAACCATCCGAGCATTACGGCACCCGCAATGCTGAAGATCAGCACGGCGATTATAAAGGCAATGATAAAATGGCGTATCGCCGACGGCAAATCGACCCCTCCCTTTCCGCTTGGATCATAACGGATACATTATACTACATATGGATTATTTTTTCAAGAGAATTTTGAAAAATACTTGCAAGGTGAAAAAAACTGTGGTATACTACTTAAAATTTCATATGCCCCTATAGTTAAATGGATATAACAAGCCCCTCCTAAGGGTTAGTTATGGGTTCGATTCCCGTTGGGGGTGCCAAGAAAAGAGTCCTGCCATAAGGCAGGACTCTTTTCTTGGCACCCTCCCGTGAGATCCCACTCTGCACGCAGTGCAGAATAGGGTTCGCATCCGCGGCTTACCACATCAAAAAGGTCCGACCATCGTCGGACCTTTCGTTTTATTCTTTTTCCGCCTGCAGGCGCTCCAGTTCCTTGTCTCTGTTCCAAAGGAAGCTGAAATGTGCCTCTTCCCCTTTGGCAATACGGCGGATATTCTCCACGTGCTTACCAAGCATTGCCACGGTAACGATCCCCAGTACCAACGCACCCACAATACTGCCGCCCCGCAGGACGAACAAAAACGGATACGCCACCGACGCCGTGATCGGCACGATGCAGATATAGTCTACGATCAGCACCAGAACGATCTCCACCGCCAAGAGGATGAGAAACAGCACCCAGTCAAGCGCCAGGATCATGCCGCCAAGGCAAGCAAGTCCCTTTCCGCCTTTCAAGCGCATGAGCGGTGGGAAAATATGTCCCAGCACGCAGGCACTGCCGCAGATCACCTTTGCTACCTTCAGCTGCGGACAGATAAGCTCCGCCAGCTTTACACAGAAAAACGCCTTTGCAATATCAAATACAGCCGAGAAAATACCAATGCCCTTCCCCATCACGATCACTGCATTGGAAGCACCCGCATTTCCCGAGCCGCGCTTACGAATGTCAAAACCCTTAAAACGTCCAATGATATACGCAGGATTGATCCCGCCGACAAAATAGCCGACCAAAATACATATGGCAATATACCAGACCGTCATCTCAAGCCTCCTATCCTTTCTCTATACAGATTGTAGCATTTTAATTTTCCTATGTCAATAGATTTTATATTGACAAATTGTTAATTTCTGTTTATAATATAGAAAAGTAAGACACAATTGCAAGGAGGCAACACTATGCGTATCATTACCATCGGACGTGAATTCGGAAGCGGCGGCAGAGAGCTGGGAAAGAGACTGGCGGATGCCCTTGGCTATGCCTACTATGACCGCGAGATCCTGACTGCCATTGCCCAGAAGAGCAACATGGACGAGGGCTACGTCTCCAAAATGATGGAACAGGGACTGTTCAACTCCATCCCGATCACCTTCGGGCAGACCTTCCATTACACCTCCTCCGTGCAGCAGAATGCCACCCAGATCCTGGTTGCCCAGCAGCACATTCTCAAAGAGCTTGCCGAAAAGGGTGACTGCGTCATCGTCGGCCGCAGCGCGGACGTGATCCTTGCGGACTACGCACCGCTGAATATCTTTGTGTATGCCGATCTTGATGCCAAGCTGCGCCGCTGCCAGCAGCGCGCACCCGAAGGCGAACATTTCTCTGAAAAAGAGATGAAAAAGAAGATGAAGCAGGTGGATTCCTCCCGTGCCAAGGCAAGAGAATTTCTTTCCGACACCAAGTGGGGCAGAAAGGAAAGTTACCATCTGATGATCAACACCTCGGATATCGTCATCAAGGAGATCGTTCCCTCGGTTGCCGATTACGCAAGACATTGGTTTGAGGTCAATCATAACAAATAATAACAAAAATCGGATCTTCCGTGGAAGATCCGATTCTTATTTTACCTCTTCTTTTTGCGGTAAGTCACAAAGGCGACGGCGCCGCCCAGCAGGACGACCGCCGCGGTGGGGATGATCCACCAAAGGAGGCTCACGCCGCTGTCCTTTTCGCTTTCGGTCTGATTTTCTTTTTCAAGCCGCTCAGCTTTTGCTTTTTCGTAGTATTCCTTGGCTTCTTCTACTGTGTAGTTATCTACAAAATATTCAAATGAATTGCCACCATTCAAATGACCATTTTTTAACATGTTTTCATAAAATGCAGATGCATAAACTTGAAAATCTTCTAATAATAAGTCCACTCCCTCTGCGCCATAATAAGCATAATACCGAACAATTGTGCGGTCAGTGCCCACATAGTATACAGCATCACCCGAATAGTACCAGTCACCGTCAAAACAAATTACTTTCGTATACTCCATTCCGGGAATATGCAATTCAGATTTATAAATTGAAGAATTCATGATATCCTTAATATAGTTAGGTGCATCCTCACAAAAAAATTCACCCTCATCCAAAATTAGTTTCCTAGATATTGTTGTACCATCCCCATCCTCCAAAAATGTAAACAATTCATCACGAAATACTACATGCAATTTACTGAATTTTTTCTCACTTTTTGCAATCAAAGCATCAAGGCTCAAATGTGCATGACCAAAAATTCTTGTGGCATACACCTTCAACATTAAATCCTCTGAAAAATCGCATCCTTCCATCGTCTCGTCATATTTTTCTTTATTGAATACATTAGAATCAGGCGTATAATCTCCCTGATCACGGATAACATCCAAGATCGGCTTTTGGCCTTCGGCGGGTTCTGCATAGACAAGCATATCGCCTGCTGAAACCAAGCTTACTATAACAAGTAGATATACTAATATTTTTTTCATTTCAAGTACCCCTTTCATCATTGTGTGCCACTCCAATTCTCTAAAGTAGAATAATTTCCCTGTGCAAACGTAACAATTCCATCCCAACCGCATATACAGAAGAAGGAAAGACCGCAAAAACAGACAAGAGCAGCGAAAGAAACAAAAGAAAGGCGGTTAAACGGGAAGTTGATTTGCGCTTGCGTGATTTCACAGGAAATTCCTACTTTACAATAAGTATTTTTTCGATTGTAAAAATCCAAAATAGAATTAAATCCGTTTTTTCGGTGGCTTTGCCGCCAAAAAAACACCGTCCATACGAGCAATTGCGAGTACGCGCGCCGAGGGGAGATGTCAAAATCTTTGATTTTGACAATCGGCGATCAGCGCGCGCAAACCCTGCCGCGCAGATTCCAATTGTAAAACGAAGTTTTACAATTGACAAAACAAAAAGCGCCCATGCGTGCCCTTTCGGGGTACTGCATGGGCACTTGCCTTTACAATTACAGTATAACAGTATCATTCCCTCTTGTCAATGCGGTTTTGCACTCACATTGTTACATTTTTGTGAACAAAAATCATTTTTGTAACACTGCACAAAAAGAGAGGGACTCTTTTGTGCAGTGTGTTTAAATATAGGCCCTACTGTTCGGGTACGGGATGGGCGATGGTGGCAAAAAAGTCCTTTTCCTTTAGCATTTGCAGGGCGTTTTCTGCCCGTTCCCTATCCGAAAAGATGCCGAAGACCGCTGCCCCACTGCCGCTCATAAGCGCGCCCCTTGCCCCCGCAACGCGAAGGATCCTGCGGGCGCAGGATGCGTCCTTGTTTTCGGGCAGGATCACCTCTTCAAAACGGTTGAAGAGAGCCCCTGCCACTGCATCTGCCCCTATTTCCAAGCTGCCAAGCATCGTTTCCGAAGAGCGCAGCTGTTTTTCATCGCTCTGCCCGTCGATCTTACGGTAGGCGGCGGTGGTGTTACTGCCCATTTTACCCATGGCGATCACCAGCACCGTGTCCTCGGGAAGGCTTGTTGCAGGACTGAAAATCTCCCCGATGCCGGTCGCCCGACGGCAGCCGCCAACAATACAAAAGGGGATGTCTGCCCCAAGTGGCGTTGCCAGATTGCACAGTTCTTCTTTGGTCAAGGGATATTCGTACAGCCGATTAAGCGCGCGCAGCACCGCCGCACCGTCTGCCGAGCCGCCACCTAGGCCTGCCGCCACAGGAATACACTTCTCGATATGGATCCTTATACTGTCCTTCTTTTTACCGATGGCAAGAAGAAAGGCACGGGCAACCCTGCAGGCGATATTGCTACCGTCAGTTGGGATGTCCGCACGGCTACAGGTCAGTATCATTTCATCCTTGCCATCCTCCGTTACCTCCACCGATACACGATCGGCAAGGCTGACCGTTTGCATCACGGTGTCGATCTCATGATAGCCGTCGGGGCGTCTGCCGGTGATCTCCAAATGCAAATTGACCTTTGCGTATGCCGCTTCTGTCGTTTTCATTGTTTTCATATACGCTTCCTCTTGCTGGTTTTTTCTTAAAAAAACAGCCCACAGAAGCTCTGCAGGCTGATTTTGGTTTATTCTGCGAGGGTGCAGTCGATATAACGTACGTTCAGTGCCATACGGCTGCTCATAACGGTTACGGTCAGCTCGTCGCCTACCTTGACGTCAGCTGCGCCGGTCACGATAAATGCCAGCTTGTCGTTCGACTTGTACAGAACGCCGTACATGGAGCCGGTGTCGATCTCGTTTACGGTAAAGGTTACGGTCTTGCCGCCAACGTTTTCATTGTTTTCAAGTGCTGCTTCGAAATCAGAAACATTGGGATAATCGATGGTGATCTCTTCCTCTACCTGAGGTTCATCCTTCTTTTCTTCGCCGCCGCAAGCCGCAAAGCATACGAGCAAGCCTGCAAGAACAAGGAGCAGTGCGATCAGTCTTTTCATAATGAGTCCTCCTGAAAAGGTTTTTCTACATTGTATCACCATTTTCAAACACTGTCAAGAGATATTTGCCAATTTCTCAAGGCAGCGCTGCCTTACGAGGCAGAACAATGCAATATATATAAAAAAAATTCAAGAATTGCCCTAATTTTTCTTTTTTTGACGCTTCACAAACAGGCAAAAAAGTGATATGATATATGATTGGAGTAAAAAATCGTACTATGAGGAGAGCGGATCGTGAAAAGAGAAGACTTAAGAAATATAGCCATCATCGCCCACGTTGACCACGGTAAGACCACACTGGTTGACGAAATGCTCAAGCAAGGCGGTGTTTACAGAGAGAATCAGGCGGTGGAAGACCGCGTCATGGACAGCAACGACCTGGAGCGCGAGCGCGGCATCACCATCCTTGCCAAGAACACGGCAGTATATTACAAAGACGTTAAGATCAACATCGTGGATACCCCCGGACACGCTGACTTCGGCGGCGAGGTGGAGCGTATTCTGAAAATGGTCAACGGTGTTATTCTGCTGGTGGACGCTGCAGAAGGTCCCATGCCCCAAACCCGTTTCGTGCTGCAGCGCGCGCTGGAGCTGAATCACAAGGTCATCATCGTCATCAACAAGATCGACCGTCCCGACGCTCGCATCGAGGAGGTCATCGACGAGGTTCTGGAGCTGCTCATCGACCTGAATGCCTCCGACGAGCAGATGGATTCCCCCATTCTGTTCTGCTCGGGCAGATCCGGTACCGCATCCCTTGACCTGAATGAAGAAGGCAAGGACTTCACTCCCCTTTTTGAAACCATTCTTTCCTATATGCCCTGCCCCGAGGGCGACGAGGAACGCGGTCTGCAGCTGCTCGTTTCCGCCATCGACTACAACGACTACGTGGGCAGAATCGGTATCGGCAGAATCGAGAACGGCATTGTGGAGGTAAACCGCGAGGTGGCGGTCTGCAACTATCACAAGCCCGATGCCACCCCTAAGAAGACCAAGATCATTTCCCTATATCAGTTTGACGGTCTGAACCGTATGCCCGTCACCTCCGCCCGCCCAGGCGATATCGTTTGTTTCTCGGGTGCGGAGGACATTTCCATCGGTGACACCATCACCTCGGTGCAGGATCCCTCCCCCCTTCCCTTTGTGAAGATCAGCGAGCCCACCCTTGAAATGACCTTCCAGGTCAACGATTCTCCCTTTGCGGGCAAGGAAGGTAAGTTCGTCACCTCCCGCCAGCTGCGTAAGCGTTTGTATGACGAGCTGCTGAAGGACGTTTCCCTGCGCGTGCGCGACGGCGAAACCACCGACTCCTTCGTGGTTTCGGGCAGAGGCGAAATGCACCTTTCCATCCTCATTGAGACAATGCGCCGCGAGGGCTACGAGCTGGCAGTCTCCACCCCTAAGGTCATCATGAAGGAGATCGACGGCAAGCTTTGCGAGCCCATGGAGCACCTTTACATCGACGTGACCAACGAATACGTGGGCGCAGTCATGGAAAAGCTGGGCGCACGTAAGGCAGAGCTGCTGCTGATGGATCCCCATGGCACCAGAACGCGCCTTGAATACATCATCCCCTCCCGCTGCCTCTTCGGCTACCGCAGCCACTTCCCCACCGATACCCGCGGCGAGGGCATCATGAACACCCTCTTCGAGGGCTACGCTCCCTACAAGGGTGACATCCCCGTGCGCTACACCGGTTCGCTCATCGCCTCCGAATCGGGAGAGACCACCTCCTACGGTCTTTACAACTCTCAGGATCGCGGACCGCTCTTCATCGGGCAGGGCGTGCCGGTCTACGAGGGCATGATCGTGGGTGAAAACCCCAAGCAGGGCGATATTGCAGTCAACGTCTGCAAAAAGAAGCACCTGACCGCCATTCGCTCCACCGGTGCCGACGAAGCACTGCGTCTGGTGACCCCCGTCAAAATGTCGCTGGAGGAGGCCATTGAATTCATCGCTCCCGACGAGCTCATCGAAGTCACCCCCAAGAATATCCGTCTGCGCAAGAGAATTCTGGACAACTCTCTGCGACTGAAGGATCAGTTTAAGAAAAAATAACGTAAAGCGGACGAAACGACGTTTCGTCCGCTTTTCTCATTTCTTCTTTTTTTCGCATATTTTTGCACGCAGCGCCTTCAGCTTTCCCAGCGTACGCGTATCGCCCGGAAACAAAAGCCGCAGGAGCAGAATAGTGATCGCCACCGTAACGATCTTTTCGGGAGAAAAGGGAAACCAAAGTATGGCAATGTACGCGCCGGCAACAGTGATCATCCATCCGATCCCGAAATACGTTCCCACCGCCAGCATAATGTACGACCAGCCGTTGGTGATCAGCCATGCCAACAAAAAGCATAGCAGCAGTCTGGGATTCACCAAGAATTCCCACACTGTTTTCCCAAATTGCTTCATTCTTTCTCTCATGACCTTCACTTCCTGCTCGTTGCTTTGCCGACAGTATACCCCGATCATGTTGCGGTTTTGTTAAGATATTATAACGGCAATATAAAAAGAGGGCTACCAAGCCGCCCTCTTTTTATGGTGCAATCGTGACACTGTGTATCAACGATAGGTATGCCTATATTTCCGCCTTTTTATCTGCACCCTCAAGGAAAACGACCTCTGCCTGGGCGCAGCCACTCTTCCAGGTGGGCGACCAAACGGACAGTTTGTCTGAGGAGACTTTGCAGTAAATGGTTTTGAGATTGATCGCCCCTGAGAACACGTCCTCTCGTACATAGACCACGCTTTCGGGAATGGTGATTTCCGTAAGCCCTATGCAATTTCGAAAAGCCCCGGCACAGATTTGGAATAGTCCTTTCGGCAGCTCTACCTTTGTAACGCCCTTACAGTCCATAAAAGCATATTCACCGATCCTCACAAGGCCTGTGGGAAAGATCAGTTCGGTCAGCCCTTTGCAGCTTATGAACGCCATATCTCCGATCTCGGTTAAGCTCGTAGGAAAGATAACCGTACGAAGCAAGGAGCAATTTCTAAACGCCTCACTCTCGATGACGTCGAGTGTCGGAGACATCACTACCTTAGTAAGCTGACTGCAGTAGGAAAAAGCGCCTTTCCCCATTTTAAAAACGCTTTGGGAAAGAGTCACGGTAGTAAGGGAGCTACACTTGCTAAAGGCGTTGTCACCGACGATCTCCAATTTTTCGTTCCAAACAATCGACGAAAGCGCAGTGCATCCCTCAAAGGCGCTGCTGCCGATCTCATTCAAATTTACGGGGAAAGCGATCGCCTTCAGCCGACAACAATTGTAAAAGGCTTTGATCCCCAGCTTAGTCAGCGAATCAGGCAGCGAAACAACCATCAATTCTTCACATCCCGAGAAAAGTGCTCCCGGCAACTCTTGGACCGTTGCTTCGACTCTGGCGTTAATAAGCCCCGTACAGTCACGGAACGCTCCGTTCATGATGCTTGTTACGTTGCTTCCGATGACGATTTCCTTTAACTGTTTGCAAGAAAGGAATGCCGCTATATGGATGCTGTTCACGTCTGCAGGGTAGATAAGCTTTGTCAATAGCTTCCCGTCCAGATACAGCTGCGCTCCAAAAGTCACGGGACTGCTATCATATTCATTTTGAAGTGCCGTTCCCCGAAAGCGCTCCCACTCGATGCGACAATACGCCGAAAGATCGGTAATATACAGTTTTTTAAGCGAGGTACATCCATTAAAGGCATTGGCGCCCGATTTCAAAATACTGTTTCCCCAATATATTTCGGCAAGCGACGTACAACGGGCAAAGGCGTCTGCCTCTATTTCCAGCACGCTGTCGGGAATGGTAATCGTCGCGAGCTGACTGCATCCGTAAAAAGCGCCCTCGCCGATGACGGTGATCTCCTTTTCGGGCAGATCCGAGGTCTGACAACCCAAAACCAGCTTACCGCTCGCCACTTCCCAAATACAGTTGCCTTCACCTCGGTATACCTCGTTACCATCCTCCACCGCGATCTCTCGCAGCGCAGGACAGGCATAAAAGCACTGCGCACCAATGGAGGCAAGTGAATCGGGGAAATAGACCGATTCAAGCTTTTGGCAGGAAGCAAAGGCGGAATCTCCAATGGTTTGGATACTGTTTCCAAAATAGACCTTTCTCACACTGCTTGACGTAAAGACATTGTTTCCCACGTGTAAGAGTCCATCCGGAAGATATATCGCAGTAAGCTTGCTACTCAAAAAAGCGCAGTCCGCCACAAGCAGCGTATCTTCCTTTACAGAGTACTCGCCCGTCATATTTTTATCTGCCTGCAGCAGATATTTATCCAAATACAGAACGCTTCCGTCCCAATTGTGTTCATCGACCGTATAGGCGGTGTTATCAAAAGCATATCTGCCGATATGCTCCAGCTTTCCGCCTATCCAAATCCGTTCAAGACCGGCACAGTTTTGGAAAGCGTAGTCGCCGATATCTGTGAGGGTATCGGGAATGCTGAGGGCCGTGATACGACCTATATTCCGAAATGCCGCATTCCCGATTGCCACAACCGGCTTTTCATTGTGCATGGAGGGAATGACCAAAACCTCATCCTTATATTTCCCCAGCCCCACAACGCGGTAGCCGCTTTTATCCTCTGTAAGCTCAAAAAGCAAGCTATCGGTATCGGGTGGCTCAGGATCCTCCGAACCTTCCGGATACTCAGTTCCGTCGGGCAGTTCGCTACCCTCGGGGGGAAACGGGTCTTCCGAGCCGTCCGGAGGGACAGGAAACTCGCTGCCATCGGGCAAAGGAGGCAGTGAGCCATCAGGGATAGGGTCGGCAGGCTCCTCGTTCCCGCTTTGATTATGCGAAAAAAACATATTGAAGAGGATAAACAGCATGGCAAAGATCAGGCAAACAGTCAAAGCAGCAAGAACCAAATTCTCGGCTTTCTTCTTTGTTTTCACGTATTCACCCCCATGTTTTTCATTATCATTGTACTACACTGTATTATAATAAACAAGCATTGCTTTGTCAATGCGCCTGGTGAAAAAACAGTCAAATTGCCAAAAACAAATGTAGTTTTTGAAAATTAGAATAGACAAAGCAAAAACGGCTCTTACGAGCCGTTTTGTTATTTCTGCTCCATGGCGCGGATGAATCTGTTCAGATGCTCGTTTTGCGTTTGCTCGCCAAACAGCTCTGCGGGACTGCCCTGCGCCGCCACTACACCTTCGTCCATGAAGATGATGTGGTCTGCAATCTCTCTGGCGAACGCCATTTCATGGGTAACGATGATCATGGTGGTGTTCTTTTCCGCCAGTTCACGCAGCACGCGCAGCACCTCTCCCGTCAGCTCGGGGTCGAGGGCGGAGGTTGGCTCATCAAAGCAAAGAATATCGGGAGACAGAGCCAGCGCTCTTGCAATGGCAACTCTCTGCTGCTGACCGCCCGAAAGCTGACAGGGATAGCTGTCTGCCTTGTCGGAAAGTCCTACCTGCATGAGCAGCTCCTTTGCTCTTGCTTCGATTTCTGCGTCGATTCTTACCTTATCCTTTTTGTAATCCGGCTGCTCCTTTGCCTTCAGCTTGGGAGCAAGGCAAAGATTTTCCAGCACGGTGTACTGGGGAAACAGATTGAAATTCTGGAACACCAGCCCAAAGTGGCTGCGCTTTTCTCTGATCTCCTCGTCCTTCATGCCCTTTGTCATGGGCGCGCGGAGAAGCTCTTCACCGCCAACGAACATGGCGCCCTCATCGGGCGTTTCCAGAAAGGTCAGGCAACGAAGAAGCGTTGTCTTACCGCTTCCCGAGGAGCCGATAATGACCAGCACCTTTCCCTTTTCCAGCGTGAAATCCACGCCCTTCAGAACCTCGGTCTTTCCAAAGCTCTTTTTAAAACCTTTCACTTCTAAAATCGGCATGCCAATCTCCTTAACTCTTAAAATAGCTGAGTTTCTTTTCGATGTAACCGAAGAGAAGCGTCAAAATACCAACGAACAACAAATAGAATACACCCGCAAAGAACAGCGGCCATACCAGCTGCTGTGTCGCCGCAAGGTCGTTGGCTTTCTTGATGATCTCGGCTACCAGAATACAGTTGGCAAGTGCAGTGTCCTTGATCAGGGTAATGATCTCGTTGGACATGGGGGGCACGATGCGCTTGATGACCTGCAGCAGGATCACCTTGAAGAAGATCTGTCTTTTGGTCATACCAAGCACCTCTCCGGCCTCGTACTGACCTTTGGAGATACTCTCAATGCCACCGCGGTAGATCTCAGAAAAATAGCAGGCATAGTTGATAGTGAATGCGATCAACACCGCTATCATACGCCCTGCGTCCTGAATACCGAATTCCAAAAAAAACCAGGTGTCGAGCTCCCCGAACAACGGGAAATCAAACACCAACCCGGGAACGTAATAAATAATAAAGATCTGGAGCATCAGCGGGATACCGCGCACGACCCAGACAATGACCTTTGAAATCCCTTTCACTACCTTGTTACGGCTCATAGAACAAAAAGCGATCGGCAGACCGAGCGGTGCGCCGCAAAGCAGCGTCACCGCAAAGATCAGTACCGATAGTTTAAAGCCGTCAAGTAGTTGCAGGACTACATCCCAAAACTGCATGACCTATTCTCCGTGATTATTTTACCTGGTTAGAGAAATCAGTGATGGCGGTATTCTGCAGGCCGTACTTTTCAGCCAGCTTGGCAATGGTGCCATCCTTGCCCAGCTTGACCAGTTCTGCGTTTACCTTCGCAGTCAGTCCGCTGTTCTTCTTAAAGCCAATCGCATAGAATTCTTCTGCGCTGCTCAGAATGTCCAGAATCTGCAGATCGCTGTAGTTGCCCTTGCCGCAGTAGCTCTTTGCCAGCTGTTCGTCAAGAACTGCCACATCAGCAGTGCCTGCGTTGACTTCCATCAGTGCGTCTACCTGCTTGGAAACGCCCTTATAGTTGATGCCTTTAAAGCCCTTGGCATAGCCTTCGCCGGCGGAGCCGGATTCTGCGAACACCTTCAGACCCTTCAGATCTTCGGCGGTGTTCACGATAGTGCCCTTCTTAACGATCAGGACCTGCTTATTTCTCATGTAGTTGTAGGAGAAATCTACCTTGCTGTTGGTGTAAAATAAATCTTGGGATTTGAAAAGAAAAAATAATGACGGGAGCCCCAATTAGTGATAAATTAATAATTACCGAAAAAACACTAAAGGATGGTGGCTCCCGTGAGAAGTATTTTAACACAAATCGCAACAAAAATGGTAGAAAAAATTTTGGATTATTTTGGAGAAGGTGGATTGGCAGATATTTGCAGCAATACCAAGCCGTTAGTAGATATATCTACAGAGTTTGTCCTAGAACTTGTGACAAAAATAATTGAGCAGGTCGATGCCGATTTTTGTGACAGTAAGCTACGTAAAGATATGAAGCTTCTCGTACAGCAAAAAGGTGTTAAAAGGACCGTGCTGCTGCCTATGGGCGAGATTCAGTTTGCACGAACGGTGTACAAATCAAAGGAAACGGACGAATATGTTTACCCAATAGATGCAATAATCGGACTCGAAGAAAGAGAAAGGTTATCAAAGGAACTATGCGCGAGACTGATACAAGGTGCGGCTGACAGATCGTACGAAAAAAGCAGTAAAGATTTCGCTTCCGACAAAGTAACGAGGCAGACCGTAAAAAATAAAATAGAAGAAGTAGGAGAACTTGCCATAAAGTCAGACGGAAGGCACAAGAAAGTGGCAAAGTTAGACATATATGCCGATGAGGACCACGTTGCGATGCAAGACGGAAGTAACAAGCAGGTGCCACTGGTAGTGGTTAGCGAGGGCAAAGAAGCAGACGGCGAACGGCAAAAATTGATAAATCCGATAGCTTTTCAAGGTTGCGATATGTCGCCGGAGACGTTTTTTGACGGAATATCAGCATACTTGAGAGAGGAATATGATATTGATAATTGCGAAATCGTGTTACATTCAGATGGTGCAAAAAGGATGAAAAAGGCATCAAACTCATTCATGAATGTAACGTATGTGATGGATGAATTTCACATCAAAAAGCATCTTAAGAGCCTGTGTGCAGGAGAAATCGGCAGAAAATATGCGCTGGCATTGAGGACGTGTGTTGAGTGTGGGAACAAGGAAGGTATGATAGACATAAAGGCAAAAATGATGGCAGATGTGGAAAATTATGAAAAAACAGAAGAAAAGATAAAGAAAACAAAGGCAAAACTAAGGGAAGAATTCACATATTTTATCAACAATTGGGAAGCTATTGAACAAAGAGAGTGCGGAAATGAGACAGGAAGCTGTACTGAGGCGCAAATCAGCCATATTCTGTCGGAAAGGTTGAGCCGAAATCCTATGGGGTGGGGCAAGTTGGGCTTAAATAGAATGGCAATGTTGAGAGTGTATTTGTGTAACGGCGGGAAAGTTTCGTCGAAAGATGTTGGAAAAAGACGAAATGAGAACTTTGAGCTTGACAGCAAGAACCGCCGTAGAAGAAAAGCACCGCCTATACCAAAAGTGGTAGAGCTGTATCAGGAGTACGCGCAGAACCAGATAGGCAAAATTTTCGACGGAAAGTACGACTGGAGCGTATTCGAAAAAGAAGACAACACAAAAGGAAAAGTAACAGGCTTGAAAGTGCTAATGAAAGCATATGGCAAGGCAAAAGTAGTAAGTTGACACAAAATCGGGAGTTTTCGTTAAAATGTCGAGTGTGGCAGAAATTTTTGAAATCCCAAGAATAACTTGACACCATCTACCTTGCTGGAGCGAGCTTGGCCATCGTCATCGGCAACGTTTGCGGTAAAGCCGTTCCAAATGCAGTCGATGTTACCGGAGTTCAGATCAGTGTACTTTTGTTCCCACTTGATCTCCTTGAATACGACCTTTTCATAGCCGAGGTTCTCGAAAACAGCCTTTGCCAGCTCGGTATCAAAGCCGACCAGAGTATCGCCTTCTTTGTAGTTCATAGGCGCGTAGATGGTGTAACCCACGGTGATGGTCTTTTCTCCGCAGGATGCGAACATCACTGCGCAGGAAGCCAGCATCAGCACTGCCATCAGGCAGGCCAGTAATTTTTTCATGTTTTTCATTGTATTTTCCTCCAAAGGATTATTGATGAGTAAGTATAGCACACTTTTTCTCAAATTTCAATAGGTTAGCACTTTAATGTGCTAAAATATTCTCGGCTTTTTCGTAGAATTTTCGGCTCGTTTTTTGTGCAATTTGCACATTTTTACGTTTGATCCGAAGAATCGGTCGCCGCCGGGCTCTCCACATTGTATTTGGCACCATGAGCTGCGTTTGCCTTTTCGGTCAGCTTGCTTTCCAATTCCGAGGGCGGATCCATTTCCCCTTTTTACTCAAAAAATGCAATTCATGATCACGTTCATAATGACAAAGCTGCCCATACTGACGGATGCCCCCAAAGCAAGCTCTTTTACCGTATGGCGCTTCAGCGACAGAGAGGACCAGACCACCATCGCTGCAATCACCACGCAGGGAATGATCACAAAATAGTGACCGTATACACAGAGAAACAGCAGCGGTCCCGACACACTGCAGGCGTGCCCCGATGCGTGAACGTGAAAGCAGTTGAGCAGAACGAGGATCAAGACAGACAAAAGGTAGGTATTGAAGATCATCTGCACCTGCACCCCCACATTGACAGCGTAGCCCGTGACCACACCTGCGATATAACCGATGCAGGACAGGATCATGGCAAGCCTTCGCTGACCTGCTCTTCCCTTGCCGCGAAAGCCGGGAAGGATCGGCTGCAGCGGATAAGCAAGCGCCGGGATCACCGCCAAAAACAGTATCACCCACCACGCCTCCGACGGCTTTGCAAACACGTCGGTCATATGATATAAAAGTACGACCATCAGCCCCACCAGCATCGGCGGAACCGTCACCACACGGAATACCTTCGCAATCTTCAATTTCATGACGTTAATACCCTTTCATCGGTTTTTGAATAACCTATCGCAAAGTATTATATTCTTTGTTTTAGGTTTTGTCAATAGTTTTTGTAATTTTCGTCATACAAAAATCAAAAAATATTGACAAGCAGCGTTTTGCGGTATATAATGTAGGTATTATGAATACGATCACAAACCAAACCAATCCGGCAGACTACCGTCTGCCCCGTTACAGAGAAATACCAAACGTAGGGTTGTATCTGGAGCAGTGTGCCAAATACGTCAACATGCATTTGACACCTCTTGGCTTTCCTGAGTTGACCACCTCTATGATCAGCAACTACGTCAAACAAAAGATCATCTCCGGGCCGCAAAAGAAACAGTACGGTGCGGAGCATATTGCATGCCTTGTGGTGCTTGCCATCATGAAAAGCGTGCTCAGTATCGAGGATGCGCGGCTGATTTTGGACGACAAACGCAGTCAGTATGACATTGCATCGGGTTATGACGTTTTTTGTGACATATTCGAGGCGCAGCTGAAGGAAACATTCCGTCCCACCGCCGCTAAGGCACCCGCCATGCGTAAAAAGGAAGGCATCGCTTTCCCGTCAACAGGAATCGTTCATAATGTGGTCTTTGCCGCAGTTCACAAGATCTATCTGAACAGACAGATCAAGGAGCTGCGCGACCGAATGCAAAATGACGAAGCTGCCGCGAAGCAGGGAGCCAAAAAGAAGGACAAAGAAGCTTCGGCAAAGGAGGAGCAGACACATGAGTCATCTGTCGACACCGATCCTGTCGGTTGAAAGCTCCGATCCGCTTTACACGGAAGCAATTGGCAGGGAGCTGGCAAATAAGCTTCAGCCGGGCGATTTCGTGGCGCTGTACGGTGATCTTGGCGCCGGAAAGACCGCCTTCACTAGAGGGCTGGCTGCTATTTTGGCACCTGATGACATGATCTGCAGCCCCACCTATACCATTGTCAATGAATACAGAAGCGGAAAGCATCTTTTCTGCCATTTTGATATGTATCGCATCGAAAGCGAGGACGATCTGGAGTCTATCGGATTTTACGACTATCCCGAGGATGCCATCTTCGCTGTAGAATGGTGCGAAAAAACGCCCTACGTTCTGCCCGAGCATTATTATCGGGTGACCATACTGAAAACAGACACGGAGGACAAGCGGCAGATCACCATAGAACGCATTGCCGAAAAGGATACGATATGATCATACTAGCTCTAGATTCCACCTCCCGATACTCCAGTGTTGCTCTGATCAGCGATGATCGGATACTGGGGCACAGCTTTCTCGATAGCGGAAACACCCATAGTGAGACCCTGCTGCCCACAGTCATTTCGCTGCTGAGCAGCAATCATATGCACAGCGACGACGTGGAGCTCTTTGCCTGCGCTGCAGGTCCCGGCTCCTTCACGGGTGTGCGCATCGGTGTATCTGTGATCAAGGGACTGTGCAGCGGCAAGGGCAAGCCCTGTGTGGGAGTTTCCACCCTGGAGGCGCTGGCGGAAAATCTGCCCTATGAAAACGCGCTTCTCTGCCCTGTCATGGATGCCAGACGAGGTCAGGTCTACAATGCTCTCTTTCGCCGAGAAAACGGCGTGCTCACGCGTCTGACCCCCGACCGTCAAATTCCCCTTGACGAGCTGGAGCAGGAGCTGAAGACATACGGACTCCCCATCTATCTTTGCGGCGACGGAGAAAAGCTTGCCAAAAGCCGTCTTACCGTTTGCACAGAGTCGGTCAGCCCCCTACTGATTCCGCAAAACGCCGTTTCGGTGGCAACAGTGGCAAAGCGTATTTTTGACAATGCCCCCGATGCCGATTACAGTGAGGGAATATTACAACCGATCTATCTACGCGCTTCTCAAGCGGAACGTGAACGTCTGGAAAGAGAAGCCGAAAAAGAAAAACAAATATAATTAACGAGGTACTTGAACATGGAAAAGAAATTCGTACTGGCATGTGACCACGCAGGCTACCCCCTCAAGGAAGAACTGAAAAAGATCTTTGCCGAAAAGGGCTATGACATCATCGACTGCGGCACCGACAGTCTTGCATCGGTGGACTATCCCGCCTATGCTACCAAGCTCTGTGACACCATCACAAGCGGCAAGGCAAAGCTGGGCATCCTCATTTGCGGCACCGGCATCGGCATGAGCATGGCAGCCAACAAGCATGCGGGCATCCGCGCCGCCTGCTGCTCCGATACCTTCAGTGCCCGTATGACCAGAATGCACAACGATGCAAACGTTCTTTGCATGGGTGCGCGCGTGGTGGGTGCCGGTCTTGCCACCGACATTGCCGAGCTTTTCCTTGAAACAGAATTTGAGGGCGGACGCCATCAGCGCAGAGTGGACCTTGTCAACGCACTGGACTAAAAGGACGGCGATACACATGAAAAAAACGATTGCCCTGCTGTTGGCGTTGCTGAGTCTCCTGACGCTCTGCGCCTGCACCTCCGAATCCATGAAGGATGCGAAAGACAATGCCGTCTACCGCGAAAACGTGGTGGATTTCAATTTATACGTTCCCGAAGGTTGGATTCTTGACTCCACCTCCTTTGTAGTCTCTGCCCATGCCGGAAAGGACGATCCTTCCACCGTCATGATGACCCAGACCGACCTGCCCGGCGGAGTACAGACCGTCTCCTCCATTTTTGAGCAGACCCGCAAGAACACGGCGAACATTTACAAGCTCACCGATACGGCACCCAAAAAGGAAACAAAGGTAGCGGGACAGGATGCCGAGATCTACTACTACAAGCTCACTGACAAGGTCTCCGGCTCCTCTTTGCAGTATATGCAGTGTCTGTTCATTAGAGATTTCGTGCTCTACACCTTCACCTATTATGCCCCGGAGGACCTGTACCAAACCCATCTTGCCGACGTCGAAAAGATGCTCTCCTGCATTAACTTCGGAAAAAGCAATCCGCCCACAGGCATGAAAGCAGCGGTTTCTGCCGGCACACGCTTTGTGGACAGCTCCTATTTCACCATTCAGATCCCCGATGACTGGAGCGTCGATACCTCCACCGGTGTCTTCACCGCCATGGCTCCTTCGGGCGACCATTCCAATCTCACCGTTATGCACACTAAGGTGGATGCCGAAAGCAGCCCCATCTCCTACTATAACGCTCACGAGCCCTCCCTCAAGAGTGAGCTTGCCGATTTCAAGCGCGAGGCATTGGACGCGGACGTCATCATCAAGGACTCCAAGGGCAAGAGCTACAATGCGGTGAGCGTGGAATACACCGCCACCGTTTCGGGACAGGCTTACCGCTTCAAGCAGCTTTTCTGTCAAATGGACGATACCATGTATCTTGTCACCTTCTCTGCCCCCAAGGCACTTTACGAAAGACACAAGGACGCCTTTGACAAAGCCATTCTTTCCTTCACGTTGGTAGTAAAATGAAACACATCTATCTTGATAACAGTGCAACAACCGAAATATCCCCCAAGGTGCGGCAAGCAATGCTTGCCGCTCTTGATTGCTACGGCAACCCCTCCTCTCTGCACAGTTTGGGGCAGGATGCGGAGCAAATGATGGAAGCTGCTCGCGGCTCCCTTTTGGAGGCAATGCAGCTACCCGTACGCGACTGGCGTGTGATCTTCACCTCGGGCGGCACCGAGGCAAACAATCTGGCTCTTTTTGGCACCATGCGCGCCAAGGA
>SVRH01000117.1 GCA_015064925.1 Oscillospiraceae bacterium
GTGAGGGATACGGTATGAACGCTGATGCAATCCGCCAGCTTGCGGATTGCATCAGCGTTCATACCGTATCCCTCACCGTCACGGCTGGGAATGTAGTAAGAAACATCCACTCCGCGATCGTACAGATATCGGTGCAGTACCGCAACCGAGGTGACACCGTCCACATCGTAATCTCCGTAGATGCACACCTTTTCATTCCTATTGATCGCTGCGGTGATGCGTGCCACTGCCTTATCCATATCCGGTAGCAGAAAAGGATCGTGCAGATCAGCGCTTGTAGGGTGCATAAAACGCACCGCCTTTTCAGGTGTATCGGCACCGCGTGCTATCAAAAGCCCCGCCAAAAGCGGACTAATTCCAAGCGCACCTGCGATCTCATTCTGTTTTGCCTGATCGATCTGCTCGGTCAAGTTACGGTATATAGGTTGGCTCATAGTATCCCTTTCGGTATCAATTACAGTACGGGCTGTACGTTTCCATCAAATGCAGTGCGGAACGCAGTCCGTCAACGGCTGCACTGGTAATTCCACCTGCATATCCTGCACCTTCGCCCGAAGGATACAGATTGCAATAGCCGCAGGCTGCCCCATTTTCATTTCTCAAAATCCGAACAGGCGCCGAGGTTCTTGTTTCGGGAGCGGTCAAAACAGCATCACTCGCTGAGAACCCTCTGATATTTCGTTCAAATCGGCGTACGCCCGTTTGCAGTAGATCGGTTACAAACAAGGGAAGCACTGTTTTCAGATCTGTCATTTTACCATAGCCATTCATATAGCTTGGTTGTATTCTTCCAAGACGGTTATCAGAGCTTCTGTCTAAAAACCTTCCCACCGTTTGCATGGGGGCTGCATAGCACTTGCCACCTGCAACGTATGCTTTTCTTTCTATCTGCCGCTGAAACTCAATGGCAGAAAGCGGATCGTTTCCGTAGTCGGAGCGCAGCACCGACACAGCCAGTGCACAGTTTGCGTTTTTCTCACTGCGTGCATGGTAACTCATACCGTTAACGACCACGCCGCCCTCTTCGGAGGCGGCTGCAGCGACAACGCCCCCGGGGCACATACAAAAGCTGTACACACCGCGCTGTCCCTCTCTATAGGAAAGCTGATACTCTGCATGACCAAGCCTTGTAATATCCGCCCTCGGTCCGTACAGAGCATCGTCTATGTCACTTTGTAAATGTTCGATACGCACACCAACCGAAAAATCCTTGGGAGCAATTTCAAACGCATTTTCGATCAGGTATTGATAAGTATCTCTGGCACTATGGCCCGGTGCCAGGATCAAGGCACCGCAGGGGATCTGATCGCGCTCGGTCTCCACCGCCACTACACGGTCACCCACCTTGCGAATCCCCGTCATTTTTGTGCGGTAATGTATCTCCCCGCCTGCCTTCACAATGGCTTTTTCAGCATTTTCCACCACGGTACGAAGAATATCGGTACCGATATGTGGCTTTGCCAGATGCAGGATCTCATCAGGTGCGCCAAAGCGATGTAAGCGTTTCAACACATAGTCGCAAAGCGGATCGTTCACTCTGGTCATGAGCTTGCCGTCTGAAAAGGTACCTGCACCTCCCGCACCAAACTGAATATTGGAATCGACATCAAGGATCTGCTGCTTACAAAAGCGATCGGTTGCCGCCACACGCTCGGGAATGGCATCGCCACGCTCCAACACGATCGGGCGGTAGCCGTTTTCAGCCAGCAGCAGAGCGGCAAAGATGCCTGCAGGTCCAAAGCCGACCACCACGGGTCGCTGCGACATGGTCTGCTTTCCGATCACGATCTCGGGCTCGACCGTCTGTAGCCTCACCGCATCCATTTTCGAAAGCTGCTGTTCGCTGACGTTTGCATCCAAGCTCACCTTTACCGAGGTAACAATACGAATGTTATCCCTTTTTCTCGCATCCACCGATCTGCGATGGATATGAAAATCATGTCCCCCGACAATGCCTA
This sequence comes from Oscillospiraceae bacterium, assembly GCA_015064925.1. GTDB lineage: Bacteria > Bacillota > Clostridia > Oscillospirales > CAG-272 > SIG655. Next base: position 1,959 of record SVRH01000117.1, read on the forward strand.
CGCTTTTTAATTTTTTTGCCGCAAGGACAAATGCGTACGCATCCTCCTCACTTGCGGGAATGGCGATATTTCGTAGGATCAGATGTGTCATAAAATGGGGTTCTCCCCACTAATCTCTGCCACCTGCGTTGAATCTTCTTTCTTGTTTTCCGCTTCTCTGTGTACGCTTACCTCCACATAGTAGCGCATAAACAGCGCCAGTACCAGCGAAAGCAGCAGTGCCAAAATCGTTCCAAAGATCCTGCGCTTCTTCTTGACGGGGCGGTTACGGTCAGTGATACTGTAATTGGTATCGTTGACCGATTCAACGTTTCTCTTTGCCATATCAATCGTCTCCCTCTGCCTCTACGTCCTTGGACTTGCGGTTCTTTTTTTCTTTCTTTTTCATCTTATTGTTTTTGTTGTTCATATCGTGCTCAATAAGGATCGAGGTCAGAGCACGATTCAGCAACGCATAGTCGTACTGTCTTTTCAGATGGCCGTTATAAGCCACCGAAATGGTACCGGTCTGCTCGGACACAACGATCACGATGGAGTCACTGACCTCGCTCATGCCTACAGCCGCACGGTGACGGGTTCCGAGATCCTTGTTCACACGGTCGGCAGAGGCGGCAGGCAGATAGCATCCTGCGGCATGGATACGTCCCTGTCGGATAATCACAGCACCGTCGTGCAAGGGCGCATTTTTGAAGAAGATGTTTTCAAGCAAGTACGAAGAGGTCTCTGCGTCCACAATGGTACCGCTCTTGATGTACTCGCCAAGCTTGGTATCCCGTTCAATGACGATAAGCGCGCCTGTCTTTTCCTTGGACATATTGCAGCATGCAGTGCAGATCTCGTCAATCGCCTTGGAAAGAGTCTGATTGCCGCGTTGCTCACCGATCATTTTCAGCCCCTTCAAGGGCTCGGAGCCAACTGCCTCCAGCGCAGAGCGAAGCTCAGGCTGAAAAATAATGACCAGGGCAATAATACCGACGTCGAAGATGTTTCTCATGATAAAATGGGTGGTGACCAGACCGAACTGTTCGCTGATCGTTCGGATCAACATCAGCACCAGCACACCCGCCGCCAGCTTACCTGCGCGTTTGTCGCGAATAAACACGTAAGCCAAATAAAAGCACAGCGCTACGATCGCGATATCAAAATAGTCCGCAATCGTCATATGCGTAAAATAGTATTCAAAAAATGCCAACATATCATTCATGATGGATTTCAAATTATCCAGTATCATCCTATATTCCTCCCGATCCGGCGAAGGTTAAAAATATCCAAGTTTGATTATAGCATATAAGACGCTGAATTTCAAATGTTTTTTCACATTTTATTTAAAAAATTTCAAATTTTGT
>SVRH01000034.1 GCA_015064925.1 Oscillospiraceae bacterium
GGCCACTGGACACAGGGCGAGGATGATGAATATCCCGTTCTGGGCGAAATTCCCGGCGTTACCGTCAGCGGCATGGTGACAAGCTTCGGCAAAGAATCGGAAAAGACCACCGTTCAGCTTTTCCCGTCCGGGTCGGGAATACCTGTCTTTAGCGTTACGTTGACCGGAACCCATGCGATGTACTCCTTCAAGGGCGTCGAAGCCGGAACCTACACCATGAAGGTCAGCAAAGCAAATCACGTCACCCGTGAGTATACCGTGTTTGTTGGTAATAGTCCCATCCCTTTGGATGCCAAGATCTACCTCAAGGGCGATATGAACCTTGACGGTGTGGTTGACATGAAGGACGCAGCTATGCTGCAAAGACACGTTCTCAAGATCGACATCGCGGAGGATGAGAACGCTCTTGCGGTCTGTGAGCTGACGGGCGACGGCATCGTTGACATGAAGGACGCCGCAAAGCTGACACGATACGTTATCAAGGTGATCGATTCGCTGGACTTAGTCTAAAAATGAGTTGAATGATTTGTTTTTAAGCAACAATTGCTTGACAAACGCATATTTGTGTGATAAAATAACCTTATCTATATTTAAATTAACCGGCGATATGCCGGAATGGAGGTAAACATGAAATTTACAAAACGCATTTGGGCGCTGCTTCTTGCCGTATGCATGCTGGCAACCATGGCGGTAGTACCCGCAAACGCAGACTCAGGTTCCAACGTATTCATGACAGTGGATAAGACAGAAGTGGCGGTGGGTGACACCATTGATGTTGTGCTCACTGTTGACGACATTACCGCAGAAGGCTTCGGTACCTATTTGGAATTTGATAACACTTTGCTTGAATTGACCTTTGCTGACGGTATTGACCGCGACGGATACTTTGGTCTTTACGCAAAAAGCGGTAAGGGTCAAAACTGGACGGATGCAGTGACCAACGCAAACAACGAAGAGGGACTGTCTTTGCTTGAACACGCAAATCTGAACGGAAGATTTTCCTTTGGTATTGTTCCCGGTATTGATACCCAATTTGTGGGCGGCGAATATGCAATCCTGACCTTTGAAGCCATCGCAGAAGGCACCGCTTCCTTCGTTCTCAACGAAGATACAGCCGGTACCAACGAGTTCAAGGGCATTGCGGCCACCGAAGAGGTTGTTATCGGCGGGGCTGCTTCGGCACCGGTTGGCTTTGCAGGTTACCAGACCACAAGCTACGGCGTGCGCTTCATCGGCTACACCGATTCTCTGGAATATGACAGCGTTGAGCTGAAGGTCACCGTGGAAGGCGGCAAGACCTATTCCAAGTCTACCGGCACGGTATACAAGACCCTGAGGGGCGCTGTGGGCGGAGAAACGGTCAACGTGGTTACCTGCGATCCCGAGGTGGACGCTCTGCAGGTACTGCCTTACGGCTATCTGTACGGCTTCGCACTGGTGGACATTCCTGCGGGAACCTACAGCGTGACCGTGGAAACCATCGCTACTCTTGACGGCGAGGTTGTAGAATCCAACACTGTTCCTATGGAGATCAGCGTGGATGGCGACGGCGTGGTAACCGTTACCACACTTTAATGGGGAAAGGATAAACGATAATGGAAAAGAACGTATTTGAAATGCCCGAGATGCAGGTCACTCTGTTTGAAGAGTCCGATATTCTGACTCTCAGCCCCGGTGATTCGGAAAACATACCCGAGATCAAGTGGTAATATGAACAAAAAGAGTTGCTCGATGAGCAACTCTTTTTTACACTTTTTTGCAAAAACCTATTGCATTTGTCGCAGAAACGCTGTATAATAGAGATGATAGTTGGCGTTTGTGCGACAGATATAAAGAAAGGCGTACGAAAATGAACATGATCACAGCACAAGAGGCGGCCGCACGTTGGGGCGTATCCCTAAGACGGGTGCAGGACTACTGCAAGACGGGAAAGATCGAGGGAGCCCAACGCTTCGGACTGAACTGGATGATTCCCGAGGACGCCGTGCGCCCTGCCGACGGACGGCGCAGGGTGGGGGCAAGTGAGACTCCCGTGCAGCAGAGCCAGCGAAGACTGGTGCGTCGAAGCCCCTTTTTGAACATGACCGATCTGTATAGCGAGGCGGGAACTGCCGATCGCGTGATCGAAGAGCTTGGCGAGTATCCCGAATCAAAAGCTTTGTTTACCGCCGAGATCCACTACTGTCGCGGCGAGATTGACAAGGTGCTGGACTATGCCAATTTGTTTTTGGAAAGCCATTCCGGCTTTTACGCCATCATTTCGGGCGGCATGCAGCTGGCAATGGTTGCCATGTGGCGTGGAGACGAGGAGCTGTTTCAGAAGGCGAAGAAGCATTTGTACGAGGCACCCTGGAAAACCGAGCTGGATCGGGACGTGATCTCCCTTTCCGCCGCCGTTTGCGATCTTTTGATTCGTAAAACCAGCGATTTTCCCGACTGGTTTTACAGAGGTCGCTTTGAAAAGCTGCCCTCCGATGCCCACCCCGCGGCATGGGTGTTTTACATCAAATATCTGATCATTCAGGCGCAGGATATTGCCGCGCAGCGCGGCTTTAAAAACGAGGTCAGCGGCATGGGTCTGATGCGGACCTATCCGCACATCATCGAGCCCATGATCTCTCAGGCGGTGGTGGAAAAGACCGTCATTGTTGAGATCTATCTGCGTCTGCTTTGCAGTGTTTGCTACCATCAGGCGGGGGACGATGAAAACGCCGCCTACCATCTGGACAGAGCCATCACACTGTGCCTGCCCGACCGACTGTTCGGCATCCTTTGCGAATGGCGGCGTCAGCTGGGGCTTTTCATGGACGAACGGCTGATGCTGGCCGATCCGCAGGCAGCAAGAAGGGTCAGAGAGCTGCACCGCTCCATGCAGGAGGGCTGGACGAAGCTGCACAACGCAGTACTGAAAAACAACGTGTCCGCAAAGCTTTCCGACAGAGAACGGGAGGTGGCGCGTCTGGTGGCGTTCGGTCTTTCCGACCAGCAGATCGCAGAGCAGCTGCATCTGACCAAAGCGTCGGTCAAATCCATGATTCAAATGGTGCGAAATAAGACGGGTGTCAGAGACCGCAGCAGCTTTGGAGCTTACATTTAAAACCATTCCGCATTTGCCGTGGCGGAAGGTTGTATTTTGCAAAAGAATCCTTTATACTGTACTTGTAAGCAGTGTAAAGGATTTTTTTGTAAAGGAGGATCACCATGACAGACAAAGACAAATTCCCAAGGGAAGGGGATCTGTACAGATGCATCAGGGTGGACGAACACGTCTTCGAGCTGCGCTATGGTTACTACGCGGATTTTGAGCGCGAGGGCGGCGATCCCGTGGTGATCTATCCCAACCTTTTGAATCAGCGACTGTATACGAAGGACGGCAAGCGGTTGGTCACCGCCATGCAGGAGCCCTGCAAGCACTACACGATCCCGCACGGAGCGGAGAGAAACGATTGCTGTGAGGACTGCATCCATTACAGCGAGCCGGGCGATGAGATCGGGATCTGCTTATGCAGAGAAAATAGACGAGAGTAGCCCCATAATAAACCGAAAGATTCGATATATTATATAAAACGACCGTTAGGGAGGAAATAAAATGAAAACAACAATGAGCTTTGGAAAAAGACTGCTCAGCATGTGCCTTGTGATGGCATTCATGCTGACCGTGCTTCCCTTGTATGCGTTTGCCGTGGAAGGCTCGTCGCAGGATGCAGTGCTTGGCGACCGCATCGCAGACCCGTCCACCATGGACGCTTGGAAAGCGCTGTTCCCCACAAGTGGGGACATTACCACCGAGAATGCGGGCGCCGTTTGGATGGATAAGTCGGTTTTCACCGACGCATCCGCCTTTGCGGGGCTTGGCATCACAAGGGATGACCCCAACGGCTTTCTGGTGGCACTGTCCGCCATGGCTGCCAATATGTCGGTCACCGGTGTGGCAAATGCTCCCACGGACACCGTGATCGTGCTGGACCTGTCCAGCTCTATGTACAACGGCTCTGCCCGTACACCCGGTACGGTTCAGACCATGCTCACCTCGGTGAACAATACCATCACTGAGCTGCAGAAGCTGAACGTGAACAACCGTGTAGGCGTGGTGGTGTACTACGGCGGCGTAGACCGAAACCAGTCCGATAAAACCAACTCCATGGTGCTGCTGCCGCTGGACCGTTACACGGGAACCGCTACCTTTTTGAAGGCGAACCTGAAAAGCGGCAAGCTGAACTCGGTTTCCGTAAACTCAGGCGTTAAAAACTCCGCAGGCAAGACCATGCCCCAGACCACCCGTACCGTCACCGACGTGGCAGGTACGTATGCACAGCTGGGACTGCTGGACGCCATGAATCAGCTGCTGGCCGCCGACACGGTGGTGCCCTCCACGGCGGAATTTCAGCCGGGCGCAGCCAGAACCCCCATCGTGGTGTTCATGTCCGACGGCGAGCCCACCGCGGCGACTCACGATTTCACCAAGAAGGTGGATGCGGGCATGGGCAACAACACCATCAGCATCCGCTCTCCCAACGAGACCGACTTCGTGACCCAGCTGACTGCAGCTTACGTCAAGGAAAGAGTGGATCAGCACTACGAGCAGATGGACGCACTGTTCTACAGCCTGAGTCTTGGCACCTCCGTCAGCCTTGCGGTGATGGATCCCGCCAACCATACTCCCTCTGCCATCGATACCTACTGGAACAATTTGCTAAAAAACGGCTCCGTGAAGCTGACGGTGTACAATTCCCCCAACGGCTGGAGCTCACCCACTGTCAAGAAGACCTATACGGTTTCCAAGACAACGGTTGGCGGTACGGCGTTCCCCTCGAATAAGGAACAGAGAAACTACGTGGATAAGGCATTCACGGCAAGCACCGCCAATCAGCTGGCAAGTGTTTTTGGCAATATCATCAAGCAGATCAATCTCGTGTCCAAGTACACCCCCACGCTTGCTTCGGGCAACGCGGATCTGTCGGGCTACGTTTCCTTCGTTGACAGGATCGGCGAATACATGAACGTGACCGACGTCAAGGGCATTCTCATTGATCAGCATCTGTTCTCGGGCGCTGACCTTGCTTCCAACTTCGTGGAGGGCGGCGGTGCGCTGGGCTCCTACGATACTCCCACCGAACTGGGACTGGAAATGGTGGCATCGGTTCGCGCAAGACTGGGGCTTGACAGCGACGATACCGCAAGAGCGCTGATCTTCCTTGCCTACGAAAACGGTCAGCTTTCCTATACCGATGAAAACAACTATTCCAACTATATCGGCTGGTACGCAAACGCGGCGGGGCAGTTCCTCGGCTTCTATCACGAGGGCGTGACCGTACTGCCCGACCCCACCGGCAACGCCGCCACCGACCCTGCTTTCACCATCCGTTCCTACGGCTATCTGGGTGAGGTGGATGAAAGTCACGGCGTATCCAAGTCGGATATGATGTATGCCACCGTTCAGGTGCGTAAGAATATTGCAAACGATGAGGAGCTGGTGACCTTCGCGGTTCCCGCGGCACTGATCCCCATCGTATCCTACGACGTGTCGCTGGGAGAAAACGGCGATATGACAGACCTTGTCGTCAGCGGTGCCGACGCACCCATCCGCCTTGTGTACGAGGTGGCACTGCGCTCGGATATCCATCCCTACAACGTTCTGGAAAAGCTTTCCGACGAGTATCTTGCCGACCCTCACAACGTCAACCGTGACGGCTCGGTCAATTTCTATACCAACCAGTGGAATCACGAGAACAAGACCGGCTACGGCTCGGTAAACACCTACAGTTATTTCAACCCCTCCAGACAGAACGACAGATACTACTATCTGGACAATACCCCCGTGTATACAGACGACGCGGGCACACTGTACAAGGGTGAAGCCCGTCCCACGGGCACCATGTACCGCGCTTACACGGTATATACCAAGGGAAGCGCGATGAAGACCGAGATCCACTACCGTGCTCTGTCCGCACAGGCGTTGGATACTGCCGTGCGTGCAGCAGACGGCTCCTGGTACATTCCCAAGGGCAACGTGCACGTCAATCTGGACGGCTACACGGTCCACAAGACCGAGAACCTGACGGGTACCCTCACCGAAGCGAGCGTTCCCTTTGTGGACACCACCAATCATGCGGTTAACGATACCGGCTACCGCTTCTATGTGGGTGCCACCCTTGGCAACAACGGCAAGCTGAGCATGATGCCCGAAACGGGTATCAAGCTGAGCAAAACGATGGCAGAGGATGCCACCGCTCCGAGCGGCGCCTTTACCTTCCTGCTCACCAATCTGACAAACCAAGAGGACAGCAAGGCGTACACCGCATGGCTTGTGAAGGCAGACGGCAGCGAAGAGACCGTTACGGTACAGTTTGAGGGCGGCAGCGCCAAGGTGCAGCTGCACGCGAACGAGGTTCTGTACATCGGAGGTATGACGGCGGGCGAATCCTTCGGCATCGAGGAAGAGCAGACCGTGACCTATATCGACAAGGCAAGCGGTCTTGACGAAAAGGGAAGCGTCACGCTCGTGGCAGGCGCCTTTGTGCCGGTATCCTTCGTCAACTCCGACAGAGGCACGGGCAATCTCAGCATCTACAAGGAAGTGACCCATGATTTCGGTGCGGACTACCGCATTCCCGAAGACAAGATCTTTGAAATGAAGGTCACCCTGTCGGGTGTGGGCACCGCAAACGCTACCTTCAAGGCAATGCACAGCGGCGGTGGCTACGATGAGATCACCACCGATGAAAAGGGTAGCTTCACCGTAAGACTGCGCCACGAAGAGGAATTCGAGGTGTTCGGTCTGCCCGCAGGCACGGTCGCCACCGTTGTGGAAACGAATCACGGCAAGGGCTTTGCTCCCGCCTATCTTGACAACGGTGTGCAGGGCGATGGCATCGTAACGGTTGTTCGTGACGCCAGCGTGGCGGTGATCGTGGTCAACGATTACACTCCCGACAGAGCGTATCCCGTAAACGTGGAGGTGTCTGTCGACAAGGCTCTGGTGGGTCGCGACTGGCTTTCCACCGATTCCTTCACCTTCGTTCTGCAGAAGTACATGGCAGACGGCAGCTGGCAGCAGCTGGGTAGCGAGGCGGTCGCCACCAAGGATCGCACCAAGCTCAGCTTTGACGGTGCATTTGCAAACGAAGGATACGATGTGGCAGGCGTTTACTACTACCGCGTCGTTGAGATCGAACCGAACGACCCCATTGCGGGCGTGACCTACGATAAGACCGTTCACTCCTTCTATATCGTTGTGACGGATGCCGACATGGACGGCGCACTTGAGATCGCAGAGGTCAAGACCGACCGCACCGAGCGCATCGACATCGAAAAGAACGAAAACCTCTGGAGTGTTTCCACTCATTTTGAGAATACCTATACCGTCAACGGCTCGGCAACCGTGACCGTGGACGTGAACAAGCGCGTTGAAAACCGCGGCGGCAACGCACAGTCGGCGGCAGGCTTCACCTTCGGTCTGTTTGACGAGACCGGCGCACCGGTGGGAAGCACCCTTGTGACCACCGAGCGCGGCTTTGCCAGATTCGTTCTGACCTACGGCCCCGAGGATGCGGGCAAGACCTACATCTATACGCTGAAGGAGATCGCTCCCGCCACCATTCCCGACGGCTGGACCTACTCCGACACCGAGTACAAGGTAACGGTGCAGGTGACCGATACCAACCTGGGAACGCTTTCCGCCACCGTTTACGTGGGCGAAGAGGCTCCCACCAACAAGGGAAATACCGCTTCGGCAGACTTTACAAACGTGTACGATCCCACCGACGTGACTCTCACCGTTGACTTCGTGAAGAAGGAGCTGGCGGGCAGAGATTTGAAGGACGGCGAATTCACCTTCGAGCTGCGCGATGCGGACAGCGGCAAGACACTGCTGCACGGCAAAAACACTCCCGACGGCAAGGTGGTCTTTGACGGTACCCTGATCTACGACCGTGTGGGGAATTACCACTACGCCATCGTGGAGACCTCTTCCGACAAAAACGGTGTGACAAGCGATAAGACCGTATACCTGATGGGCGTGTACGTCACCGATGAAAACGGTACCCTGAAGGCGACCTACGTGTTTGCCAATGCCATCGGCGACAGCGTTACCTTTAAAAACGTGTATACCCCCGCTCCCGTACAGAACGTCATCGAGGGCGTCAAGGTCCTGCGCGGCAGAGGTCTTCTCAACGATGAATTTACCTTCGTTCTCACCGAGCGTGCGGTTGACGGCGTGACCGTAGAAACCCCCGCCAAGTGGAGCGTAAAGAACTTCGCGGACGGTAACTTCGCATTCCCCGCCATTACCTACTCTAAGGTCGGCGTATACGAATACAGTGTGGAAGAGGTTCGTCCCGCGGGCAATAAGGCCTACGGCATCACCTACGACACCACCGTCTACAAGGTGGTGGTGACCGTCGCAGACGACGGACTCGGAAAACTGTATATTGCATCCGAGCGCATCACGCTGATCGACGATTCCGCGACAAACGGCCTTGTATTTGTCAATCAGTACGTTCCCAGTCCCACCTTTGCCGAGATCACGGGCGACAAGCAGCTGGTCGGCAAGGTCAACAACACCCTGAGCGGCGGCGAATTCACCTTCGAGCTGTATGAATCGGATGCCAACTGGGGATACAATGAAAGCACTCTGATCGAATCCGTACAGAACGGCGCAAACGGCGTGTTTGCGTTCGGTAAGCTGAATTATGATACCGTAGGCGATTATTACTACGTCGTTACCGAAAAGAACGGCGGAATGACCATCGACGGCGTGACCTACGATGCGTCGGTCTACCGCGTACGCATGGAAGTGGTGGATGACCACAAGGGCAATCTGCACGCCACTCCCCACATCGAGCAGGTGCTCATCGTGGAGGGCGACGAGCTCGTCATCCCCGCGGACAGCATTCTGTTTGTGAACAGTTATGAGGTCACGGGAGATGCTGAGATCACTCTTTCGGGCGAAAAGCATCTGGAAGGCCGCGACTTTACGGCAGAGGACGATTTCCGCTTCATCCTTTCCGAAACCGATGAAAACTACGCGGCAGGCGGCAAGCTGCTGCAGACCGTGACGGCAGATGCCAAGACCCACAGATTCAGCTTCACCCTGACCTACACCGCAGTTGACGTGGGCAACGTCTACTACTATCTGCTGAGCGAAGTGAACGGCGGCGAGCTGATCGACGGCGTGCGCTATGATAGCACCGTATACCGCATTCGCGTATCGGTGGAGGACAACGGCATCGGCGGCATCCGCACGGTGGTTACCACCGAGGGCACCGCGACCGATGCGCTGAATTTCGTGAACGTTTATACCTCCGAACCCACCTCCACCACGCTGGAGGGCAACAAGACCCTCAGCGGCAGAGATCTGGTAAGCGGCGAATTCACCTTCGAGCTGTACAGTGCCGATGCAAACTTTGGCATCGACAAACTGGTCGAAACCGTGCAGAACGATGCAAACGGCAGTTTCCGCTTTGGCGCAATCGAGTTCAACAAGGCAGGTATTTACCGCTTTGTTGTGAAGGAAGACAACACGGCGGCTCTTGGCGGCGTGAAGTACGACAGCACCGTGTACTACGTGACCGTGACCGTCACCGACAACGGCAAGGGTAATCTGGTAGTGACCGATACCGCCATCGAAAAGATGGTAGGCGAGCAGCGCGAGAGCGTGCGCACCATCGTGTTCGCAAATGAATACACCACCGACTACACCTCCACCACGCTGGAGGGCAACAAGACCCTCAGCGGCAGAGATCTGGTAAGCGGCGAATTCACCTTCGAGCTGTACAGTGCCGATGCAAGCTTTGGTATCGACAAGCTGATCGAAACCGTGCAGAACGATGCAAACGGCAGTTTCCGCTTTGGCGCAATCGAGTTCAACAAAGCAGGTATTTACCGCTTTGTTGTGAAGGAAGACAGCAGCGCAGCGCTTGGCGGCGTGAAGTACGACAGCACCGTGTACTACGTGACCGTGACCGTCACCGATGACGGCAAGGGCAATCTGGTAGTGACCGATACCGCCATCGAAAAGGCAGTAGGAGAGCAGCGCGAGAGCGTGCGCACCATCGTGTTCGCAAATGAATACAATACCGACTTTACCACTACCACCCTGGAAGGCAACAAGACCCTCAGCGGCAGAGATCTGGTAAGCGGCGAATTCACCTTCGAGCTGTACAGTGCCGATGCAAGCTTTGGCATCGACAAGCTGATCGAAGCCGTGCAGAACGATGCAAACGGCACCTTCCGCTTCGGTGCGATCGAATTCACGAAGGCCGGCACGTACTACTTCGTGATCGTCGAGGACGACAGCGTAAATGCAGACCGCGTGACCTTTGACCCCACCGTATACAACGTCAAGATCGTAGTGACCGATGACGGACAGGGACACCTTGTGGCAAGCGAGCCCGAGATCACTCTGGCAGACGGCAGCATTGCCCACAGCATCACCTTCCAAAACGTGTATACGCCAAGACCCAATGATCTTTCGATCGATCTTACCGTCAATAAGACCGTTGTCAACGTCGGCAAGAACGTGATCGGCCCCGAAAACTTCCGTTTCCTTGTGAAGAGTGAGAATGGCGAATGGATCGTTGTCACCGATGAAAACGGCAAGGCGCTGTTTGGCCTTACGTTTGACGAAGAGGATATCGGCAAGAGCTTCACCTACGTGATCAGCGAGATCAATGACGGCTTGGAATACGTGCAGTACAGCACTGCCGAGTATACCGTGACCGTGACCGTTTCTCTGGATGAAGCGACCAACACGTTGTTTGCGAGCTACACCGTCAACGGCGAGGCGGTAACCGAGATCGTAACCGCATTCGAAAACGTTTACGATTATACGCCTCCCGTACAGAGCGGTGATGCAACCATTACAAGCCTGTTCGTAACCGCACTGTCGGTGATCGCACTTGGCGGTCTTTGGATCTACAGAAAGCGCAGACTGCTGTGATACTGACTGAATAAACGCAAAAACGGCGACGGGAAACCGTCGCCGTTTACTTGATTTGAATAGGGAAAACAAAAAAGACACCCTCGGATGTCTTTTTTGTATGTCAGAATTTGAATTACTTGATTTCAACTTCTGCGCCGGCTTCTTCGAGCTGCTTCTTCAGAGCTTCAGCAGCGTCCTTAGGCATAGCTTCCTTAACGGTCTTAGGAGCGGACTCAACGAAGTCCTTAGCGTCCTTCAGGCCCAGGCCGGTAACTTCACGAACTACCTTGATAACGTTCAGCTTGCTTGCGCCTGCAGACTTCAGAATTACGTCGAATTCGGTCTTTTCTTCAACGGGAGCAGCAGCAGCAGCGCCTGCGCCGGCAGCTACGGGAGCAGCAGCGGATACGCCAAATTCTTCTTCCAGAGCCTTAACCAGGTCAGCCATTTCCAGGATAGTGAGAGCTTTGATTTCTTCTAAAATTGCGAGAGTCTTTTCGGTTGCCATTTTGAAATACCTCCAAATTATCTTTCTTTTTTTGTTTTTGTTCGCCGTTTAAGCGATTATTCTGCTGCTTCTTCTGCAGCGGGTGCGGATTCGCCATCCTTGTCGATGATGGCCTGGAGCACGTAAGCCAGCTTGTAGAGCGGGCTCTTCATGCAGCCCATGATCTTGCAGACCAGAACGTCCTTGCCGGGAATATTTGCGAGCTCTTCAACACCCTGGGTGTTCAGAACGCCGCCGTCAACAAAACCGGAAACCAGGTTAAAGGTTTCGATCTTGTCAGCGTATTCCTTCAGGATCTTAGCAGCTGCCACTTCATCTTCCTGGCTGACTGCAATTGCGCTCATGCCCGCGAGATTTCCGCTTGCTTCGCCGTATCCTGCTTCGTTACAAGCTCTGTCGATGATGGAGTTCTTGTATACTTTGTAGTCAACGCCTGCATTGCGGAGTGCGGCACGCATCTTGGTGTCGTCTTCTACGGTAATACCCTGGTAGTTAACGATAACTGCGGATTTCGCTGTTTTCAGCTTTTCGGACAGTTCCTTGACGGTTGCCTGCTTCTGTGCGAGAATTACTGCACTTGGCATAGGGATTCACCTCCTGAAAAAAATAAAGCCTTTTTCGGTTCCGAGCGCCGAAAAAGACCAAAATGCAATACCTGAATATTGTAGTTCGTTCTCCTCGGCAGGGTAGCTTTCGCTTTTACGGAACCTGCTGTCTTTGGTTAACAACGGGATTATAGCACTGTGAAATGCATTTGTCAATAGGTTTTTGAAAAAAGTTTTAAAAATATTTTTAAATTAATTTTAAATTAAATAGAGATTTTCAAAAGTTTTTGGGGTCCACCCCTTTTTTCAAAAAGGGGTGGCAGGGTTTGGGACAGCGTCCCAATTATAATTATTTTGTTTCTGTCACAACGAGCAATACTCCGTCCTCACAGCGCACAAGGGCATTTTTGCCGACGGTACTGTTGCTGACCCCCAGCGGAAAGCGGTTGGAAAGGGAAAGGCACTCACCGTTATAGTACAGTCCCCGAAGGGTCACCGCCGCCGTATCGGTGATGGCAAGCACCGATACGTGGCAGTTGTCTTTTTCCGAAAAATGCGCAGCGTCGCCCTTTGCCAGCGCCCGCACGGTGATCCCGTCGCAGACAAGCCGATGGGAAAGATGCTTTTCTGCCATCACAGAGAGCGTCTGCAGATTGGCAAGGGTGTGGGAAAGGCGGCTGCCTCCCAGCATACCCAGCAGCAGAAATTCCGTGCAGCCCGCCTCCAGTCCCTTGCGCACAGCGGCGTCTGTGTCGGTGCAGTCCTTTTCCACAGGCAGGGTGCAGACGGGGCAGTCGCTCGGGGCGTAGCCCAGAGAATCGAAATCGCCGATGCAGAGATCGGGCGTTTGTCCCATTTGCTTTAGGTATTCGTATCCGCCGTCGGCGGCAATGACGTAATCATCCCGATGGGGCTGATAGTCCGCGGGACTAAAATCCCCCGCGCTGACAATGACGCAGCGTTTTTTCATGGCTTATACTTCCGTTTTCTTGTTTTTCAGTAGCGTTCCGGCGATGAACAGCACCAGAACGAGAAGGATGCAGATGCCGAGCACCGTGGCAAAGGAGGGTATCTCCAGCGCCTTGATGCCGGCAAAATCAAAGTTGCCGCCATCGTCCTGCAAAAGCGGGAAGATGCGGATGATGGCGTAGCACGCGCCGATGACCCCCGCCAGCAGCGAGCCGCGGTAGCAAATGCGCGCCTTTGCGGGCAGGGCCTCGCTCTTTGCGGTGGAAAGACGCTTCAGACGCGGAGAGGCAAAGTCGATGAGGGAGAACAGATACCATGCGGCAATGCCGGTGATCAGGGTCTCGGGGATCATGTAGGTTGCGTTGTAGGCAAGGGAGTAGGTCAGTGCCGCCGAGTCGGGAATGGAAAGACCCGCCCAGACGGTGCAGCCCGAGATCACGTGGCAGAGATAGCGAAGAACGCAGGCAAGGATGACGCCCGCGGTCATTTTCAGCGCCGGCTTGCCGCTTGCCTTGCGGAAGACGCCCGCAAGACCGATCACCGCAAAGGCGACGATATAGTCAAGCAGGATGATGGCGAGAATCGATTGCCAGGAGGTGAAATAGGACAGGGTGTTCAGTCCCAGAAGCTGTTGGATGCCGCCGTACACAAGGCCGCAGAACAGCCCGAAGGGGGTGCCGTGGCGGTAGGCGATGACGGCGATGGGAAACATGGAAGCGGCGGTGATGGAGCCTCCGTAGGGGAAATCTGCCAGCTTTACCATACTGAGCACGGTGGCAAGCGCGATCATGACCGCACCTTCGGTCAGCCGAAGGGCTACTTTGTTTTTCATTCTGAAAAACCTCCGTAAAATAAAAATTCCGCAGGCGGAAAATCGACCTGCGAAAAAGGCTTGTTGCCATGCAAATCTTCCTACGCCGGTATTATCCGTTTCAGGTTAGAGGGTTCGGGGAACTATCCCCATCTCAGCCGTACTCTGCTACAGCACCCCTGATTTTCAGTATGCGGTTGTGAGGCAATCATACACCATAAAAATGCTTTTGTCAAGATGTTTTGCAAAAACAGCGCCAAAATCCCCCGCGCTCAGCGCAGAGCGCGGGGTTGGAATGCGCTTAATTTGCGATAATGAGGAATTCAAAGCCGTGACTTCCCCAAGCGTAACACAATTCACCATTGCACAAAAAGCCTTCACCATCGGTATACACCGTGTAAACTACATACATGTATGCAAACCGGCTGTTTGGCAAAGAAATGAGCGTCGGGGTGATCGATTCTATTTTGTATATGATGTTGCCGTATGCTGTGGACAATTCGTTTTTGATCTGAGAAACTGCTCTTTCTTCATCAAACTCAAGCGTCGGTGCTTCATCGGACGCACCGTCATTTTGCAAACAGTATTGATACAATTCATCCGGAATGGGGGCGGTTTGCAGTGTGGTCAATTGCGGACCGCCGTCAAGCAGAAGCTGGTTGCAATACAGTGTGTAGGGATCTGATATTTCGTATGTGGGATTGTTTTCTGTTTGCGAATTGCTTGTGTTATTGGGTGTATTGTCCGGATCATCGGTGCCGTCGGTTGCTTTGTACGGAGTCATTTCTTCGATGGTGGGACGATCACTTTCTTTTTCGGCGCTGCCGCCGCAGGAGAAGAGCGCCGGACAGAAAAGAATAAGGGCAAGAATAAGGGAAATGCAGCGTTTCATATTTTACCTCCGTATTTGTTTTATAATATGCAAAAAGCGCCCGTTGCGTGCCCTTTTTGGGGTTCGCTTCGGGCACTTTCATACCGATCGTTATTAGTTGATTCTCTCTGCAATTTAATTATAACACATATTGTTTTTTTGTCAAGGGCAAATAGGAGGATAAATTTCAAAATCATCTTGCAAGAAAGGACAAAAGGGTGTATAATAATAAAAAATACGTATATATAAAGAAAGGAATATAGAGTATGGGACTTATCAAAGCGGCGTTTGGCGCCATGAACAGTACTTTTGCCGACCAGTGGAAGGAGTTTTTCTACTGCGAGGCGCTTCCCGCAGACGTGCTTGTCAGAAGAGGCGAAAAGCAGATCGGCAAGCGTTCTTCCAACAAAAAGGGAAATGACAACGTAATCTCCAACGGCTCGGGCATTGCGGTGGCGGACGGCCAGTGCATGATCATCGTGGAGCAGGGCAAGGTCGTGGAGCTTTGCGCCGAGCCCGGCGAATATACATACGACACCTCCACCGAGCCCTCGGTCTTCACGGGCAAGTTCGGTAAGGGACTGAAAGATATGTTCAAGACCATGGGTAAGCGCTTTACCTACGGCGGAGATGCGGGCAAGGATCAGAGGGTGTACTATTTCAACACCAAGGAGATCATGGGCAACCGCTTCGGCACTCCCAGCCCTATCATGTTTGACGTGGTGAACAAGCAGATCGGCATGAGAAGGACCGTGCAGGTGCGCTGCAACGGCGTGTACTCCTACACCATCTCCAACCCCATGCAGTTCTATACCAAGGTCTGCGGAAACGTTTCCTATCAGTTCACAAGAGACGAGATCGACGCGCAGCTGAAGACAGAATTCATTTCCGCTCTGCAGCCCGCCCTTGCCGCTCTTTCCGAGCTTGAACTGCGTCCCGCGCAGATCCCCGCCAAGGCAAACGAGCTGAAGGCGGCCATGAACGAAGCGCTGAAGATGGAATGGGAAGAAAGCCGCGGCATTTCTGTGGAAAAGATCGCGCTCAACCCCATCACCCTCTCGCCCGAGGACATGAAGAAGATCAATCAGATGGAGGATGCCATCACCATGGGAACCAATCCTTTCATGATGGCAGGCAGAATGGCGGACGCCTCCGCCACCGCCATGGAAAACGCCGCCTCCAATCCCGGCGGCGCCATGAACGGATTTGTGGGTATGGGTATGGCAATGAACATGGGCGGCATGAACAGCGCCCAGAGCTTCTATAATACGGGCGTTGCACAGCAACAGCAGATGCAGCAGCAACAGCAACCTGCCGCTGACAGCTGGAAGTGTGCTTGCGGTAACACCGCCACGGGCAAGTTCTGCCCCGAATGCGGCGCCAAGAAGCCCGAGCCGAAGGTGGCAGAGAGTTGGAAGTGTGCCTGCGGCAATACCGCCACGGGCAAGTTCTGCCCCGAATGCGGTGCGAAAAAGCCCGAGGCCGACGGCTGGACCTGCGCCTGCGGAGCAGTGAACAAGGGTAAATTCTGCGCGGAGTGCGGTGCCAAGAAGCCCGCGGGCGTGCCGCAGTACAAATGCGATAAATGCGGTTGGGAGCCCGAAAAGGGCGTGAAGGCGCCCAAATTCTGCCCCGAATGCGGAGATCCCTTTGACGACGGAGATATCGTATAATCAGTAAAGGAACAGACCATGGATAATTTGCAGGAATTTAAATGCCCGTGCTGCGACGGTGCCATCACCTTTGACAGTAAGACGCAGAAAATGAAATGTCCCTACTGCGATACCGAGCTGGAGATCGAGGCGGTCAAGGCGTATAACGAGGAAATGGCAACCGGTGCCGAGGACAATCTGAGCTGGGACACCTCGGCAGGGGCGCAGTGGCAGGAGGATGAGCTGACGGGGCTTTTGGTGTACGCCTGCGAGAGCTGCGGCGGCGAGATCGTGGGCGAAGAGACCACGGGTGCCACCACCTGCCCCTTCTGCGGCAACGCGGTGGTGATGAAGGGTGCCTTTGCGGGCGATCTGAAGCCCGATCTGGTGATCCCCTTCAAGCTGAGTAAGGCGGATGCCAAGAGGGCTCTGCAGCGACACTATAATAAGCGTCTTGTGCCAAAGCTTTTTAAAAGCGAGAATCGGATCGATGAGGTCAAGGGCGTGTACGTTCCCTTCTGGCTGTTCGACGCCAAGGCGGACGCCAAAATGCGTTACAGAGCCACCCGCGTGCGCTTTTGGAGCGACAGTCACTACAACTACACCTCCACCAGGCACTATTTGGTGATGCGTGCGGGCAATCTGTCCTTTGCGGGCGTTCCCGTGGACGGCTCGGAAAAGATGGACGATACCCTGATGGAATCTATCGAGCCCTTCGATCTGTCGCAGGCGGTGGATTTTGAAACTGCCTATCTTGCAGGCTACTTTGCCGACAAGTACGACGTATCCGCGGAGGATAGCGTGGAGCGCGCCAACGAGCGCGTCAAGCAAAGCACCGCCGATGCCCTGGCTTCCACGGTGATCGGCTATCAGAGCGTGCGTCCGGTTTCATCGAGCATTCAACTCAGCGAGGGAAGAGCAAGGTATGCGCTGTATCCGGTGTGGCTGCTCAACACCACCTGGAACGGTGAAAAATATACCTTTGCCATGAACGGTCAGACCGGTAAGATGATCGGTGATCTGCCCATGGACAAAGGGGCGTTTGCCCGCTGGCTTTTGGGTGTTACCGCCATCGGCACGGCGGCGGCCTTTGCGCTGTCGTATCTGCTGTGGATGTGGCTGTAAGGAGGAAGACGATGAAAAAGATACTTGTTTTCCTGCTGACCCTCTCTTTGCTGCTCAGCTTTACGCTGCCGAGCTTTGCAAGTCATACCGTTTCCCGCCGCCTGAACGACGGCGCGGGACTGCTGAACGCAAGCGAGGCACAAGAGCTTGGCAAGGAGCTTGACCGTCTGAGCGAAAAGTGGGACATGGACGTGGCGGTGGTCACGGTGTCCTCGCTTGATGGAGATTACCCTTCGTCGTATGCTTACCGATACTACAATGACGCAGCAAATGGCTTCGGCACCGACGGTGTGCTGCTGCTGATTGCGATGCAGAGCCGTGATTATTACGTGTATCCTTCGGGCTACGGAGAGACTGCCTTTACCTATGCAGGGCTTGAATACCTTTGCGATCGGGTGGCAGAGGAGCTTAGCGAGGGCGAGTATGCCGATGCCATCGAGGAATATGCCGAGCAGTGTGACGATTACATCGCGCAGGCGAAGAAGGGCAAGCCCTACGATGATGACAATATGCCAAAGGCGCCCTTTGACCTTGTCAAGAATCTGCTGATCAGCATCGGCATCGGTCTGTTTATCGGTCTTGTGGTGGCCTTTGGCATGAAGAGCGCACTGAAGACCGAACGGCGGCGCTACGGTGCGGTGGAATACGTGGACAAAAAGGGTCTGAAGGTCACTCATGCCTCGGATATTTATCTGTACAGCACCGTTACCCGTGTACGCAGGCAGCAAAACAACGGAGGCGGTATGCATTCCTCCTCGGGCGGCGGAGGCGGCGGCCGCGGCGGAAAATTCTAAAGGAAAAACGGATATGATAAAAGGCGTAATATTTGATCTGGACGGAACGCTGCTGGATACGCTTCCCGATCTGGGGGCGGCCATGAACCGAATGCTCATGCAGCTTTGTTATCCCGTTCGCAGTCAGGAGCAGCACCAAAGTGCGATCTGTTACGGAGCAAGGGAATTTGCAAGGCGCTCTCTTCCCGAATCAAAACGGGACGAAAAGACGGTAAGCTGTGCTCTTGCTGCCTACCGCACCTATTATACGGCGGCGTGCACCGAAGGCACCCGCCCCTACGAGGGGATTGCGGAATTGCTGGCAAAGCTTTGCGCAAGAGGGATCCCCGTGGCGGTGTATTCCAATAAGCCCATGCCTCAGACAAGGCAGGTGGTGGCGCACTATTTCGGAAATATCCCCTTTGCGGCGGTGATCGGACACCTGGAGGGAACCCCCACCAAGCCCGACCCGACGGTGGCACTTTCGATCGCAAGGCAGATGGGTTTTTCCCCCTCTGAGATCGCCTTTGTGGGAGACTCGGACGTGGATATGCAGACGGCCCGCCGCGCGGGGATGCTGCCCGTGGGCGTGCTGTGGGGATACCGTGACAAGGATACACTTGCCTCCGGCGGCGCCCTTGCGTTTGCCGAAACGGCAGAGAAGCTTTTTGAAATTTTGTCTTAAAAAT
>SVRH01000035.1 GCA_015064925.1 Oscillospiraceae bacterium
CTATATGACTTTTCCTTGTATTTGGGGTCTGCCGTGCTGTCGGGAATAATATGGATATCTATGTTGGGAACAATCTCTGTTAGCTTTTCGGTAAGCGTAGGCTTGTTCCAGAAATGACGGCGCTTAACGTTACTTCTGCCGATCACGATCTTGGTGACTCCTGAAATACGGGCAAATTCTGCGATTTGAAAGGAGACATCCTCGCCGTAAACGGTGGTAATATTCGCGCCCATCTTTTCGGCAAGACGGATGTGGTATTGCAGTCTTCTCTTGCTTGTTTCATCCATTTTATCCGAATCCGGAGTATGTACGTAAATTGCGGTAAAGTTGCCGCCAAAGGCAGAAGCCATTTTAGCAGCAGTCTTTACGATCTTAGCGTTAGTGGGCGAAGCGGACAGACAGACAAGGGTATGCTCCGCTTCCGCATTCCCTTTGTACATTATATTTTTCATCCGTTTCACCGCCTTATACCTTTAGCATATCTTATTATATCACAGATTTGTGAAAATTTCTACTGTTTCTGATCAGTATGATATTCTATACTTTCCGACAATTCTGTGTCAGAGCTATCATAGAGGATGATCCGTGTACCTTCATGTGTCTCACGGAACTTTCTTACCTCTTCAGCAATATCCTCGTCAGACATTTCTTCGGTAAGCATAACGCAGGAAGGTTCCTTCTTTTCTTCCTCCTTCTCGATAGCCTTGCGGTTTTCGTCAAGGTATTTATCCAGCCTTGCCATCAGGAAATATCCGAACACAAGGGTACCGAGAACCGATATGATCAGAATACTATCTCTCCATACCTCCACTATGCTCACCTCCTAACCGTTTGAATAGCGGCGGTTATATACGAAAGCACTTTTGCAGTGCCTTATCCTCACCGATAACAAGAAGCGTTTTATCCTCAGATAACAGGGTATCCGGTGTAACCGTTACGTTGGTTTTTCCGTTCTGCTTCACGCCGATAATGTTGATATTGTATTTCCTACGAATATCCAGCTCCACAACTGTTTTACCCAGCCATGACTTTGGAATTGCCACTTCAAAAATGGAATGGGTTGCATCCAGCTCGATATAATCAAGGATATGGTCGGAGCTATAACGGATGGCTGCCCATTTTGCCACCTGCTTTTCGGGATATACCACTTCATCCGCACCGTTGCGGAGCAGGAACTTTGCCTGTCCGTCACGCTCGGCACGGGACACGACCTTTTTTGCTCCCAGTTCTTTGAGTGAACAGGTAGTTTCAAGGGAGCTTTGAAAATCTCCGCCGATGGCAACGATACAGACGTCGTAGTTATCAATGCCGAGAGAACGCAGGAACTCCACGTTGGTGCTGTCACCGATCTGCGCATTGGTTACAATATCCATAGCATCGTTGACACGGTCTTCATTATGATCCACAGCCATTACCTGATGACCAAGCTGGTTGAGCTGCAAAGCAATGTGCTTTCCGAAATTACCAAGTCCGATAAGTAATATAGATTTCATTTTAGTTTCTCCTTTAACCTACTGTGATTCTTTCCTTCGGTAGTTTGGAAAGATTTTTGTGAGTTCCGGACAGTGCGGCATAAATGAGGGTCAGACCGCCGACACGACCGAGGAACATCAGAATCATCAAAACGATCTGTGACACACCGCCAAGACTCGGTGTGATCCCTAAAGTAAGTCCAACGGTGCCGACAGCGGAGGCTGTCTCAAAGAGACAAGTGCCGATTGGTAATCCTTCTGCAACACTGATAATCACCGCACCGCTGAAAAACAGCATAACGTACATCATAAGAATGGTTGCAGCATTCCTGACTGCCTTGCCATCAATTCTTCTGCCGAATAGCTGAGCGTCCTCTTTTCTGCGAAAGCTTGCAAGAAGATTGGCAAACAAAACTGAAATGGTTGTTGTTTTCATACCACCTGCGGTAGATCCGGGAGAGCCACCAACCAGCATCAGCGCAATCACAATCGCCTGTCCCGCACCGGTTAACAGTGTAAGATTTGCCGTATTAAAACCGGCAGTTCTCGGCGTTACCGCCTGGAATAGAGAGCTGAATACTCTTTCTTCTCCGGACAGGTTTGCAAAATCCACAAAATAGAAGAACAGCGTAGGAATCAGGATCAATATCCCTGTGGTCACCAAGATGACCTTACTCTGCATGCGGTATTTACTGAAATGATATTTATTGGTTACGATGTCCTCCCAGGTCAGAAATCCGATGCCGCCAATGATGATCAGCGCCATCACTGTAATATTAATAACGGGATTTGCCACATATGAGGTGAGCGAGGCGTACTCAGCCCCCTCTGTTCCCATAATGTCGAAGCCTGCATTGCAGAAGGCGGATATGGAATGGAAGAAAGCCATCCATATACCCTTTGCTCCGAAGTCGTGAATAAAGGTCGGCATCATCACTAAGGCGCCGATGAGTTCGATCAGGAAGGTGAGCTTCAACACAAAGAACGTCAGTCTTACAATCCCGCCGACCTTGGGGGCTGAGATTGCTTCCTGCATGGTGCTCCTCTGCATCAGGGATATCTTTCTACCCGAGAGCAGAGCGAAGGACGCGGCAACCGTGATGACGCCTAAGCCCCCGATTTGGATCAGCACCAAAATAACGCTTTGCCCGAATACCGACCAATAGGTTGCGGTATCCTGTACCACAAGTCCTGTTACGCATACTGCCGAGGTTGAGGTGAACAGTGCCTCATGAAACGGTGTTACTACACCACTCTTTGTAGATATAGGGAGCATAAGAAGTAATGCACCCACAAGTATGACTCCGGCAAAGCCGAGAATAATGATTTGAAATGAAGTTAAATGTCTTTTTTTATGTATCAGATCCGCCATGATGCTTCTCCTTATGCTCTTTTGTCATCTTTATTATACTGTTTCTAATTTTAAGGCGGTGTTAGGGGATCTTATTCGGTATTAAGATTACATAAAGATTCATGGGATCAATTGACCTTTCTAATATTTTAGAGGAGAGCCACAAAATTCCGCCTTACTGCAGTATCCCGGTTATGATAAAAGTGTGGCGTTGAAAAATCGGTGTTGAATCTGCAGTATCCAAAAGACGGTGAAAAAACAAAGAGGGGCATTGCCCCTCTTTGCTTTTATTTATTCAGCGCTTCCATGATGATCTCGATCACCCTTGCGGAGTAATCGTCGGCATGGGCGACCAGCTCCTTTGCGGCAGGGACCGTGGCGGCGTACTCTGTTTGCGGGTAGATGAATTCATTGCGGATATACGCGCCGATGCCAAGATGGTACCGGACCGGATCCGGTTGCTCCCGAAGCGTCTGCCGCGTCTGCTCCGACATTTCTCCAAGACAGCATTTTGCCACTTCCTCCAAAAACGAGGGGATATCCCGATGGTCGACAAGTCGAATCTTCATGCTCATTCTCCTTTTCAAAATAAAAAGTGCGCCCACCGAAGCAGACGCACAAAAACGCAAACTCCGATAGTCGCCAAACTAACCCTTTGCAAAATCGGTATACCCTCATAGCCCAAGATGGAATTTGCATTTTATCAAATTCATTTTTGGGCTAATTAAAAAAAGATATACCTATCCCATAAAGGAAAAAATGACCGCTTTGCAATATTCAGTTAGTCTGGCAGGATCATTATACTACAAAACGCCCCTTTTGTCAATCGCTTTGTCCACTTTTCATCGGGCAAGCCCTTGTTTCGTCTTGCAATCCGCCAAAAACTGTGCTAGAATAAAAGAAGTACGGGCGCAGGAGGGCTTATGAGCGAAATCAAATACTATCTCGGCATCGACGGCGGCGGCACCAAGACCGCCTTTGCCCTTGCCGACTATGAGGGTGCTGTTTTACAAGAGATCGTCCTTGGTGCCACCAACCCCAACGACGTGGGCTTTGACACCGCCTTTGCCACCCTGCGGCAGGGGATCGAAGCGGTGACAGACGGCATCGCCCCTTCGGAAATTTCCGCATACGCAGGTCTTGCGGGCTGCTCCTCTGTGGAAAACCTACCGCGGATCCGCCATTTTCTGTCGCAATTCGGCTTTGCAAGGCTAAACAATCACAACGACGCCATGAATGCCGTGGCTGCCGCCCTCGGGGACGGGGACGGCGTGGTCGTCATCATGGGCACCGGCTCCATCGCTTACGCCAAAAGCGGCTCCTACCTGCGGCGCATCGGGGGCTACGGTTACCTCTTTGGGGATGCGGGCAGCGGCTTTGCCATCGGCAGGGACGTCATCCTTGCCGCACTGCAGCAAGAGGACGGCAGCGGCGAGAACACGCTGCTGCACGGCTACGTCACAGAGCGTTGCGGCACGGGCAGCGTGCTTTCTTCCATCGACCGCTTCTACGAAAAAGGTAAAACAGAGATCGCGCGCTACGCGCCCCTTGCCTTCAGGGCATACAAAGAGGGGGACGCCGTGGCGGGACGCATTCTTAACGAAAATCTTTCCGCCATTGCCGCACTTGTGAGATCGGGCGGCGAAACGGTGGGAACGGACACGGTCACGGTCACCCTCTGCGGAGGGCTCACCGCGGCGAAGGATACCGTCCTGCCCATCCTATCCGCACATCTGGCAGAGGGCGAACGCCGCTACGAGATCAAAATTTGTCAAAAGCCTCCCGTCTACGGCGCACTGCGGCTGGCGGGAATGCCCATCCGACAAGAAAAGGGGTAACAATATGCTGAAAACAGAAATGAGAAACGAACACACCACCCACATCGACCGCATGGAAACGGCGGAAATGCTGCGGGTGATCCAAAATGAAAATCTGAACGCCGCAAGGGCTGTGGAAAGCGAGCTCCCTGCCATCGGGGCGGCGGTGGACGCCATCACCGAGCGCATGAAAAGGGGCGGACGGCTGTTTTACGTGGGTTGCGGCACCTCGGGACGTCTGGGCGTGCTGGATGCCTCCGAATGTCCTCCGACCTACGGCGTGTCCTACGATACCGTCATCGGCATCATGGCAGGCGGCATCCCCGCCCTTGCCCGTGCGGGAGAGGCGGACGAGGACAGCTACGAGGACGGCTGCCGCGACCTTTCGGCATACGGAATCACCGAACTTGACTCTGTGGTGGGCATTTCGGTGGCAGGCGGCGCAGCATTCGTGCTGGGCGCGCTGGATACCGCCAAAAAGGCGGGCGCTCTGACCGTGGCGCTGAGCTGCAACGCGGGCTGCCCCATCGAACAGATCGCCGACATCGGCATCCATCCCGACACCGGCGCAGAGGTGGTCACGGGCAGCACCCGCATGAAGGCGGGCACCGCCCACAAAATGATCCTCAACATGATCTCCACCTCGGTGATGATCAAGCTGGGTCACGTTTACGAAAATCTGATGGTCAATCTGGAGCCCTCCAACGTTAAGCTGCGCGACCGCATGATCCGCATCACCTGTGATATCACGGGGCTTGGCTACGAAGAAAGCGAAGCACTGCTGGAGGCAAACGAGTTCAGCATCCGCAAGGCCATCAAAGCCCACGGGCTGTAAGGAAAGGTCGGTACAAATGGGTATTTTTAAAACCAAGGAAGAAAAAGAACAGGAAATGATGCTGCTCATCAAGCGCACGGTCACCGTCATGCAAAAGCAGATAAAGCTGCTGCAGGCGCAGAAAAAGGTGTTTTTCGACAGAGCCGCCAAGGCGCGTGAGGAGGGCATGGAGGATCTGATGTGCGCGTCCCTCGCCGCCTACAAGCAGGCTGACGCGCAGCTTTCCCACGCAAAAGAAGCCATGATGGCCTTTGAAGCGGCAGCTGAGATCAAGGAATGTGCCGATGCCACCGCCGCATTTGCGGGAGCAATGGCAGTGATCAGCCGTGAAATGGTGTCGCTGACCGACGAGAAAACCTATGGTGAGATCGAGCAGGGCTTTAAGAAGTCCATGGCAGGTGCCAAGGTAGCATCCGAGCATCTGCAGACCATTCTCGCCATGGAAAAGCGGCTGTTCTCTGCCCCTCTTGCCGAAGAAAAGAAGGAGGACACCCCGCCCGAGACGCCCGAAGCGTCGGAGGATGCTGACACGGCAGAGGTAACCACCGAAGGTGGGGATGAAAAAAACTAAGCAAAAAGTGCGCCAAAGGGCGCACTTTTCTTTTGTCATTATGCTTCTCTTCCGCGGATCTCCACCTCGGAAATGTGGTAGCCGCAGTTGCCGTTGTGATAGGTTCCGTAGATGCGAACGTAACGCACCGAAAGCTCTTGAAGCGCCTCGGAAAGGGTCAGGGTATACCCTGCTGCCGTGGATTTCGAGTTGTCGCTCTTGCCGCCGATCTTAATCCACTTTTCAATAGGCAACGTAGCATCGTCGGTCACGTATGCCTCCCACTGATATACACGGGAGGATGCCACGTAATTGACCACCCTCAGCGTTTCAATATGGCACAGTCTGTTCAGATCGATCTCCGCGTAGCAGGTGCCGGCAGTGCCGTAGGCAGGTCCCGTGACCTTTTCCGCCCAGTAGCCCAGATCGTCGTATTCCTTGGTATCACCATCGCTGTATAGCGGATCGGCGGTGGCACCGATCATCAGATTGTCAAGATCCGACACCTTCATGCCGTAGAGGTACACCTCGTTCGCTTCAAACTTCTCACCGCCGTCACAGCCCGTGCCGTAGACGCGGATGTACCGATAGGGCGTTTCCTTCAGCTTGCCTGCAAGGTAAACGGTGTAGCCCGCATCGGTGGTGACAGAAAAGTCATTCTTTTCTGCGATCAAGGTCCAGTCGGACATGGGGGCATCCTTGTCAAGCGATGCGTAGGCTGCCCATTTGTAATTCTTCCCAAGTGGAGTGGTCAGATTGAGTGCATAGAGAATTGTGGGCTCCCCGAAATCAATCGCAAGGTAGCCGCCTGCGGTACCCTCTGCGCAATTGCCAAGCGCCACGCTTTCGGTGACCAATCTGTCGCTCAGTACCGTCAGCTTGTTGCCCGCGGCATCGGTGATCTCTGCCTTGGCGCTCAGATCCGCCTTCTTGGCATTAGCGATCTTGCCGAATACAAAGACCTCGGAAACGGGATACTGCTCGCCCTCGCTGCAATAGGTGCCGTAGATGCGGATATAACGCAGTTTCAGCGCCTTTGCCTCTTCGCCAAGGGTCACAGAGTAGCCCTCTGCCGTGCAGACCTCATCACCGCTCTTTTCGCCAAGTTTCGTCCAGGCGTCAATGGCAAGGGTGTTGTCGGCACTGCCGTATGCCACCCATTTGCAGACCCTCGAGGGGGAGACGCCGTTGACCACACGCAGAGCGCTCAGATTGTAGTCTGCCTGCAGGTCGATCTCCACGTAGGCACCCGCTGTGCCTTCCTTCCACGCGCCGATCTCCACTGCGTTTGCCAAAAGACCGTCGGTGAGCTTGCTCACGTCCACTCCGTCTGCGCCCGTTATGGTCGCTGCGTCGCTTACAAGGCTGGAGGGACGCATCACGCAGGTGGCGTACAGCATATTATGGTCGGAATTGCCGTTTGCCAGCATATTCGGCTCCCCAAAGGTGAAGGCATCCTGCGAGTACACGATGTTATCAATGCAGGTGCGCTTGCTCGGGAAGGTATACACGAAATGCTCTTCGGTGTTCACCGTGCTCATGTTCTCCAGCACCTTGTACTCGGCAAGGGAGGAGATGTTGAAGTCACCCGTAAGGATGACGTTTTCATAGCTTGAGATCACTGCGTTGACCTCGAGGAACTGTCTTGCGCGCAGTCCGCCCGACTCATAGGAAAGGTGGGTCACGAAGAACTGGATGGTGGTTCCGTTCACGTCAATGGCAGCGCGTCCGAGCACTCTGCCCTCCTTGCCCTCGGTATTGAGCGCACGGCTCTCGGTTTCCAAAATGGGGTATTTGCTGAGGATCGCGCTTCCGTATTCGCCCTTGCCGTCGGGACCGTTGCCCGACAGGTTAATGGCTTTGTAGAAGCAGTAATACTTCATGCCGGTCAGCTCCGCCAGAGTCTTCACGGTGTCGATGTTGCCGGAACGGTTGCAGAACTGGTCCACCTCCTGCAGGCCCACGATGTCGAGCTTCTTGCCGGAGATATCCTTTGCCAGCTTCATCATGTTGTGGTCCACTTCTCTGCCGTTGGCAATGTTGTAGGAGCCGATGTTCAGAGTAACGGGCTGCATCTCATCAAAGCCCGCGGGCTCGTTTCCCTCGGAAGAGGAGCCATCGCTTCCCTCTTCGGGAGGGGTCTGCTCGCTGCCTTCGCCGCTGCTGCTACCGTTGTCGTTACCGGCATCCTGCTGCGGCTCATCGACCTTCTTGCCGCCGCCGCAGGAGGCAAGACAGGACAGAAGCGTGCATACAAGCAGCATGATCGCAATTGTTTTTTTCATGATACTCTCCTTTTCGGATCTTGTAATTTACCCTTCTATTGTACCCTTTTTCCGTCCCTCTGTCAAGTGACGGCTATCACGAAAATCAGCGCTGTTTTTTGGGCAAATCGTACAATAAACACGCAAAAACTCCGCCCGAGGGCGGAGTTTTTTGGTTGTATTACTGCTGTGCTGCACCGGTTACGTAGATCTCGTTGATATGGTAGCCCCAGTTGTCGCTGTGGAACATACCGTAGATACGGATGTAGCGATAGGGTACCTTCTGCTGATCTGCAGAAAGAGTCAGCGTGTAACCGTCTGCGGAAGAGGTATCGTTGTTGGTCTTGCCGCCAAGCTCGGTCCACTGGGCAATGGGCTTGCCATTGTCGTCGGTGGCATAGGCGGTCCACTTGTAGATACGGGTAGGGCTGATCAGGTTGATGACCTTGATGGTTTCAAGCTTGAATGCTTTGGTCAGGTCGATCTCGATATAGCAGTTGCCGTTGATACCCATGGGGATGCCGGCAGCCTTATTTTCATCGCTGTCGCACCAGTAGCCGAGGTCGAAATACTTGCTTGTGTCGCCGTCCTTGACGATGTCGCAATCGCTGCCGCTGCCTGCGGTAACGGTGGCGGTAATCATCAGATTCTTCAGATCGGGAACGAACTTACCGGTGATCAGCACCTCGCAAACGTCAAACTTCTTGGTCAGATTGTAGGAATCGCCGTAGATACGAACGTAACGGTAATCGTTCTTCTGCAGCTCAGCGCTTACCTTGATGGCATAGCCCTTGGCATCGGAGATCTGATCGCCTGTCTTTTCACCAAGCTTGACCCACTGCTCGATGGGCAGGGTGGGATCGTTGGTGGCATAGGCGCTCCACTTGTAGATACGGTCGCCATCGCCAACGGGATTGTATACTCTGACAGAGGTCAGATACGCGCCTCTGCCCAGATCAATGTCCAGATAGCATTTCTTTGCCCATTCGCCCATGGAAACGTACTTGTCGGTCACGCCGTCCTTCAGGGAGTTCAGGGTCTTGCCGGCATCGGTCTTGATGACGGTGGAGCTACCCATTACACTGGTGAGATTTTCCTGATACAGAGCCAGTCCCAGCGCGATCTCTGCGATCTCGAAGGTTTCGCCGCCGCTGTTGGAAACTGCGTAGATGCGCAGGTAGCGGAAGGGAGCCTTGGCATTTTCGCCGGATACCTCTGCGGTAAAGCCTGCGCCGTTTGCGGTCTCGTTACCCGACTTTTCGGCGATCTTGGTCCATTTTTCGATGGGAAGGGTCACGTCGTCGGTGGCATAGGCTGCCCACTTATAAACCTTATCGCAGGTCAGCGCATTGACCACCTTCACGGAGGTGATGCAGTACTGCTCGCCCAGATCAAATTCCACGTAAGCGCCTGCGGTGCCGGCAGCCCACTTGCCGATGTTTTCGGCGGTTGCCTTCTTACCGTCGGTCAGCGCGGGAAGCTCCTTGCCGCTGCTGTCCTTGGCGGTGAACTGCTCCTTGGCGAAGAAGGTACCGGTGGCATACAGCATAAAGTGGTCGGAGTTTCCGTTGGGGATGGTGCCGCCCTCACCGAAGCTCCAGTCGTCGGTGGAGTAAACGATGTTGTCAAGGCACCAGTCGCCGTCGTAGGAGGAGTAGGTCAGCATGGGATCCTCTTCGGGGTTTACCATGCCCTTGTTGGTCAGTCTGCGGAACTCGGTCATTTCGTGCACGTTGAAGTCACCTACTACGCAGAAGTTGTCGTAGGTCTTGAGCAGTGCGTTGAGCTGATCCAGCTCCTTGTAACGGGTTGCATCGGGGGACCACTCCAGGTGGGTGGTGAAGAAATTGATAATATTGCCGTTTACGTCGATCTTGGTACGACCCAGCACTCTCTGCTCACCGGTGGAGTACAGCGGAATGCGCTCGGTCTCCACGATGGGGTACTTGCTGAGCACGCCCACGCCGTATTCGCCTGTGCCGTTCGGGCCGTTGCCGCCCAGATTGATACACTTGAAGAAGGTATAGTACTTCATACCGGTCAGCTCGGACAGGGTCTTCATGGTGTCCAGGTTCTTGGAACGGTCGCAGAACTGGTCAACCTCCTGCAGGCCCACAATGTCCAGCTTTTTGGAGGTGATGTCCTTTGCCAGCTTCATCATGTTGTGGTCAACCTGACGGCCGTTTGCAATGTTATAGGTACCGATGTTCAGAGTAACCGCCTCGGGATCCTTATCGATCGTGGGATCCACAACCGGATCGTCGGGGTCCTTGGAACCGTCGGGGTCCTTGGAGCCATCGGGATCCTTAGAACCGTCGGGGTCCTTAGAGCCATCGGGCTTCTCGGAGCCGTCGCCGCCGGGGGCTTCGGTGCCTTCGTCACCCTTGGGGGGATTCTGCTCATCGCTGCCAGCCTGGTCGTCGGGATCCTTCTCGGAGGAGCCGCCGCAAGCCAGTGCCGCGGAGCCGAACATACACAGCACCAAGAGACAGCTTACAATACGAATAAACATTCTCAGTTTCATTTTCATGGTAATTCTCCTTGTACAAAAAGGATTTGCGGGCATCGAAACGGGTTCGATGCCCGCAGGCATTTTAGTTAATGATAATCAGATGGTAGCTCTCTTCTTGAAAACTACTGCCAGAGCAACTGCTGCTACTGCCACTGCGATGGTAGCGTAGATAGCTGCGTCGCCGGTCTGAGGAGGCTCAGGATTCACAGGAGGCTGAGGAACGATGGGAGCTTCGCCGCATACGAAACCGGTAGCGGGATCAGCATACATCATGAGAGTGCCTTCATCGTTGTAGATCTTAGCGGAGATGGTGTAAGCAGCGCCTTCTTCGGGAACGAACTGATTTTCACCTTCGCCAAGGCAAACCTCAAATCTGCGCAGCCAAGTGTCATATGCGGTAGCGCACTTCAGGGTGATTTCCTTGGTTTCGCCGGTAGCATCGTTTACGATGGTCAGTACCCAAGTGTAGCCCTCGAGAACGTTCTTATCGGTGCAGATCAAGAGCTGTGTCTGCAGACCGTTGCCGCCATCCCAGTTCTGGAAGCCCTTCAGGCCTTCGGGATCGTAGGGAGAGATCACAACGGAAACGGGCTCGGTGGGAGCAGCGTAGTCCTTGGTGATGGGCTCTTCGTTCATTACGAAGCCGTCAGCGGGACCGGTGATAGCAAAGTCAATACCCTGGCCCTTCACGGTAGCGTTGATGTAGTAGGTAACGCCAACCTCGGGTGCCCAAGGATCTTCAGCCAGTGCGGTTTCGAAACGGAAGCAACCGTAGCTGCCCATATCGAACCAGGATGCGGGAGCCAGAGTCTTGGTCACTGCATCGGACATATCGGCGTTCTCGGAAATGGTCAGAGTCCATTCCAGAGCGTCCTTATTTTCAAATGCCATCTTAGCAAGCTCGGAGCTGAAGCCATTGGCATACTTAGCACCGTAGAGAATTTCAAATACTGCGGGATGGCCTTCGGGCTTGTTGGTGGAGTTTGCCCAGTTTTCCATACCGGAGCCGTACTTGGTGCCTTCCAGCTCGGTGGTCTCGGTTGCGGGAGGTTCGGGAGGAGTTACTTCACCCTCAACGTCCCACAGCTCGATTTCGGTCATACGGAAACGGTTGTCGCCGCCCTTCAGGTTGCAGTAAGTACCGTATACACGCACAACCTTTGCTTCGATGGGTTCTTCCAGATAAATTGCATAGCCGTCTTCGGTAGCAACCTCGTCGGTCTTCTTTTCACCGATGAAGTCCCAGCCCTCCAGAGCCATATCGGGATCGTCGGTGGCATAGATTTCCCAGTGGTAAATAGCTTCGGGGTTTACAAGCGCTACAACACGGATAATGTCGATCTCGGAAACCTCGTCCAGATTAACCTGGAACCAGATGGTGCTTTCGTTTTCAATGGGGTTTTCAATGGGAGGATCGAAGGAAGAGCCTGCGGTCCAGTAGTTGTCGCTGGGCTTATCACCGCAAACACCGTCGGTCATTTCGGGCAGATCGCCGCGGTCAACCTTTACAACACAGGTAGTGTTGCCTGCGATGATGTTGGTGCCGTTTTCGGGAGCAGTCCACTTTTCGGGATAAATGATCTCGGGCTCTTCGCCTGCGTTGGGATCGATACCCCAAATTTCCAGCTCGTTCATCTGGATCTTACCCTCGTGGGAAGAACCGTCATTGCAGCTGTTGTATACACCGTAGATACGGATGTACTGATAGCTTGCGGGGGTAGCCAGCTCGGCCTTGTAGCCGCTGCCGTCAGCGATCTCATTGGTCTTCTTTTCAGCGATCTTGGTCCACTCGCCGATGGGAAGAGTGTTGTCGTTGGAAGCGTATGCTTCCCAGTGGTAGTAACGCTCGCCGGAATATACTTCACCGGGGGTCAGGAAGCCGACCTTGATGGCGGTGATTTCATAGGAAGCGTCCAGCTTAGCTTCTACAACTGCCTTGTTTTCTTCCAGATTGTCGCTGTAGTAGCCGCCGCCACCGCCGAGCGTCCAGAAGCCTGCGTCTTTGTCGTCGATTACGCCGTCGGTAAATTCAGCAAGACCGTCAGCCTTGTCACCGCGGGTGATCATGATCATCGACTCAGCGTGGTTGGGAGCCAGATTAACAGGGGTTGCTTCTTCAGCGGAAGCAGAGAAGGTAAAGGCGGTCATGCAACCGAGAACCATTACCAGCGCCAGAACCGCTGAAAGAACTTTTCTTGTGTTTTTCATGGTATTTCTCCTTTGAAAAAAATAATATCGTTTCGGAGCCTGCGCTCCGTAAAGACCTTTGTCAATCGTACACGTTATGGGAATTGAGAATGGTATCCAATTTAAAGAAGTATTTTTTGCCGTTTTCATCCAGAATGTTCTGCAGGTAAGCACAGATGGCATCGGTAAGCGCCAGCTGAGAGATTCGCATCTCGCTCAATTGGCTGCTCAGTGAGTTACCCGCACAGGTGGCGATCAGTACGTCATCCGAGAGCTTGACAAGCGGAGAATGGGGATTTCCCGTCAGGCAAACCACCGGAACGCCGTTGCCCTTTGCCAGCTTTACCGCATCCAGTATATCCTTGGTCTGACCCGAAGCGGACACCGCAATGACAAGGCTGTCGGCTGTCAGCATGGAAGCGGACACCGCACAGGTGAAAACGTCACTGACGACCGAGGCTGAAACACCCAGCTGCAACAGCTGATAGCAAAAGTCGGTCGCCACAAGTGCCGAGCGGTATACACCGTAGATCTCCACTTTTTTGGCACCAAGTATGCGATTTACCACCGAAAGAAGCGTTTCCTCATTGTTTACAGCCTCGATGTTTCGCAGCGCCGTCATCAAATTCTCGTTATTCTTCACAAGCACCGTTCCCACACCGTCAGAGCGCTCTGCCACGTGGAAGGTCTGCTCCTTATAGTCGGAAAGGCAGGCAGCCACCCGCAATTTCAGGGTAGGAAAGCCGCCATCTGCAAACTTGTGGGAAAAATTGATGATACTTCCCTGCGATACCCCGATCTTCTCGGCGAGCTCACCCAAGCTATACCGTGTAAATCGCATGGGATCTGCCAAGATCGTATCGGAAATCATTCGCTCCACGGGACTCAGAAAGCTGTTGTTAGCCTTTAATTGTTCCAGTATTCTGTCTTCCATGTTTTCCCCGATCTAAAATGAGTAAAACTCAATTCGGCGTTTAACAAGAGTGATTATATCACATCGTTCTGTTTATGTCAAGTATTTTTTGTTTGAATCACAAACCCAACGATATAGGGATTATATCTTGTATTCACAAGATTTTATGCCGTTTTATCCACTATTCCTGTATATTCAGTTTACAACAATCCCAATGATTTGTCAACACAAATTCTTTCTTCACCCTGCCAAAAAACAAGTCCGATTTTTGTGCAAAATCACGAAAATTCAAAACCAAAGCCTTGTGCTTGACATTCTTTAGGAAGTGTTGTATCATAAAAACAGAAAACACAAGTAAATTTGGAGGAGAATATGGCAAGCACCGTTTATTTTTCCCGCACCATCACCCCCGAAAAGGTTTTAGCGCTGTTTGAAACGCTCGGAGTCACCCTTCCCGGAAGGGTCGCCGTCAAGGTCCATTCGGGCGAAAAGGGCAATCAGAACTTTCTGCATCCCGAATTCTGGCGTCCCGTCATCGAGAAGGTGGGCGGCACCGTGGTGGAATGCAACACCGCCTACAAGGGAGAGCGCGACACCACCGAAAAGCACCGTAGGCTCCTTTCCTATCACGGCTGGGACAGATATTTCCCCGTGGATCTGCTGGACGGTGAGGGCCCCGACCTGAAGCTTGCGATTCCCGAAGGAAAGACCATCAAGGAAAACTACGTGGGCAAGAATCTTGCCGACTATGACAGCATGCTGGTGCTTTCCCACTTCAAGGGTCATCCCATGGGCGGCTACGGCGGTGCCATCAAGCAGCTTTCCATCGGCGTTGCCTCCTCCTACGGAAAGGCCTACATCCACGGTGCGGGCGAGCCCGAAAAGCTGTGGAGCGCCGACCACGATGCCTTCCTTTCCTCCATGGCGGACGCGGCAAAGAGCGTCATCGATTATTTTGAAGGAAGGATCGTGTACGTCAACGTGATGAAGAACATGAGCGTGGACTGCGACTGCTGCGCGGTGGCGGAGGATCCCTGCATTGCCGACATCGGCATTCTGGTTTCCACAGACCCCGTGGCGATCGACAAAGCCTGCGTGGATCTGGTGTACGCCTGCTCCGACCCGGGAAGACCCCACCTCATCGAGAGAATAGAAAGCCGCAACGGCACCTACACCATCGACTGTGCCGAAGTCCTTAGCTGCGGAAGCAAGGAATACACCCTTGTTGAGATCGAATAATATAAAAGGAAAGCGAACGCCTCGGCGTTCGCTTTTTTATATGGTCTACAATCTTTGTAGGGCGGGAAAGCAACCGCTGTCTGGCCTGTGTGCATATCGTAACAAAATATGAGCCTGCGGTGCTGTAATCAAACCTGCGCAAACGAGGATGCTTTCTTTTCGGTAAATTCTCTTCCATATGATCACCTCACCTTATTCCAAAGCAAGTCCTTTTAACAAATATCATGGTGGGGCTTTTTCATTATTTCAAAAAGAAACGGATCAGCTTTTCGTAGAAACGGCTCTTGTAGGGCTGATACCGCATGGGCAGATCCAGCCACGTCCTTTTGTGGACGATGGATTTGTAGTGGGTGAAGGCATCGAAGCCCGCCTTGCCGTGGTAGCTTCCCATGCCGCTCTCGCCAACCCCGCCAAAGCCCATTTCGCTGGTCGCCAGATGGATGATCACGTCGTTGATGCAGCCTCCGCCGTAGGAAAGCTCGCGCGTGACGCGGCGAATCTGCCGCTTGTTGCTTGTGAAGAGGTAGAGCGCCAGCGGCTTGTGGCGCGTTTTGCAGTCCTCCACCACCGCGTCGAAATCGTCAAAGACGAGAATGGGCAGAATGGGTCCGAAGATCTCTTCGCCCATCACCGCATCGTCATAGGTCACCCCGTCCATGACGGTAGGCGCTATTTTCAACGATTCGGGGTGGGTATCACCGCCATGCACCACCTTTTCTCTGTCCATGAGAGCGCAAAGGCGGTCAAAATGCTTCCTGCTGACGATCCTTCCGTAATCCTTGTTATTTAGAGGATCCTTACCGAACTGCCGCTCGATCTCCTTCTTGATCTGCGCAACGAGTGCGTCCTTGACCGAGCGATCGCAAAGCACGTGGTCGGGCGCTACGCAGGTCTGACCGCAATTGAGGAATTTGCCGAAGACGATGCGCCGTGCGGCAAGGGGGAGGTCGGCGCTTTTGTCCACGATGCAGGGACTTTTGCCGCCCAGCTCCAGTACCGCAGGGGTCAAATGCTCAGCGCAGCGGCGCAGCACCTCCTTGCCCACTGCCTGACTGCCCGTGAAGAACACCAGATCGAATTTCTCGTCAAGCAGAGCTGCGTTTTCCGCCCGTCCGCCGGTGACCACCGCCACGTACTGCTCCTCGAAGCATTCCGTGAGGATCTTTTTCACCACCTCACCGGTGGCGGGGCTGTAGGCGCTGGGCTTGACGATGGCGGTGTTGCCTGCGGCAATGGCGTCTGCCAGCGGCTCCACCGAAAGAAGGAAGGGATAATTCCAAGGGCTCATGATCAGCACGTTTCCGTAGGGAGTCGGCTGACGGTAGCTTTTGGAGGGAAACTGAGCAAGGGGCGTTCTGACCCTCTTTGCCTTTGCAAATTTTTTTAAATGCTTTTGCAGGTAGGAGATCTCGGTCAGGAGAAAGCCGCTTTCGCAGAGATAGCCCTCGAAGTGGCTTTTGCCAAGGT
This sequence comes from Oscillospiraceae bacterium, assembly GCA_015064925.1. GTDB lineage: Bacteria > Bacillota > Clostridia > Oscillospirales > CAG-272 > SIG655. The sequence goes on from SVRH01000035.1 coordinate 16,608, forward strand.
CCTTTTGCAGGGCATCGTTGATCTCTTTTTCGTATTTTACAACGGCGTCGTACAGCTTTTGCAGCTGTGCGCGACGGAATTTGACAGACAACGTGGCGCCGCTGCGGTAGTACGCCCGTTGTTTTTTCGTTAGGGAACCGATCTCATCTTTGGTCATGGATCATTCCACCTCAACGGTGCCGTCTTCCTTCACGGTGATCTTCATTCCGTCTTTGACGTAGGACAGGAATTCGTCTCCCAGACAGTCAATGACCGGCATGGTGACGCCGTCCACCCAAACGTCCGCCAGCACGGCACCTGCCGCTGCCAGCGAGTCGATGTGACCCGAGAAGAGCATACAGGCGGGATTCTTTTCCATGGCGCAGGCGCAGTAAAGCACAAGACCGCCCGTGGTGGAGCCGATGGTCTGGGGCAGGCACAGCGCCTTGCCGAGCATGGGCTTGCCGTACAGCTGTGCGTTGCTTTGATCGCCGCACTTGACCTCCTTGTCGCCGAATTGCAGCGCCATCTGAAAGGAGGCAAGGGTGTTGAAGCCTTCGGTGGTGACCACCGCTTCTGCCGTTACGCAGCCGGGAGTGACCACTCTTCCTTTAAACTGTTTCATTGCTCGTCACCTCCTGTGATGGTACGCAGAATTTCGTCTTCGGTGCAGTATTTGGCGCTGGTGTAGGTTCGCAGCTTGTTGGAGCAGGTGATGACCGGCATCTTCTTGCAAAGGGGATTGTTCATGTACATGAGGGGACAGATGTAGGAGGTGATGACCCCCGTGGCGTGCAGACGCTCGGCGTATTCGGTCTTGTAGAATGCCTCCAGAACCGCGGGCGCGGCGGTGAGCACCGTGGGGATGACAACCTTTTTCTTGTTGTTTTCGGCGAGGGATTTTTCGATGCGAAGGGTCCAGTCCTTCAGCTGCTGCAGGGAAAGGTGGGGGCAGCCCACGAAGCAGAGCTTCGGCTTGGCATCCGGCTTTTTCCAGATGACAGGGTAATTTTCCTTCACTCTTTCCAGCTCGGCGTCGTCGATGATATATTCCTTGGCGCCCTCCAGAATAAGAGCGTCACCCAGCTCCACCGCTTCGGGTGTGAGGTTTTCAACGTGGTAAAGGCCCACCGCACCGTTGGAGGCGGTGGCGGCGCCGAAGTCCTTTAAGTAGGAGCAGGCGGATTCGTCAAGCTCGCTGCCGATCCACTTGTCAAGTCCGACGATATAGGGCACGTCCTCCATGACCTTCATGCCGATGGCGGAGCCCAGCAGCTGTGCCTCGGGCTTTTGGGTGGTCCTGATCTTCACGACCCAGCTTGCCTTTCTGCCTTCATCGGTGAGCAGCCCGAAGTAGGGCACGTAGCCCACAATGGAGCCCATGATGTCGATGATGCCCGAATTGCGGTTGCAGCGCGCGCCCAGCACCGAATTGGCGTAGACCACGGCGCTGGATTCCGCCCAGGAGAGCACGTCGCCCTTTTTCGGCTTGTTGCCCACTTCATCCATGTAGCAGGTGCAGGTGAAGGCGTTTTTGTCCATCAGCCCCAGCTCCATGAGCTGCTTTTCGTAGAAATCCTGCTTGGTGTACATGAACTTGTTGAACACCAGATTCTGCAGGAAATTGGCGGGGACGTTTTTATCAAGCGGACGGGGGTCCACCGAGAATTTCTGCTCGGAGCAAACGCCCGCATCCAGCAGCTTTTGCATCAGATCGTACACGGGCGACATGACCTTGAGCCCGAAGGAGGTCACCAAATGGTTGTACTCCGAGGTGATGGGCACCAGCTTTTCCGCCTCAAAGGCGTCGCCGTACATCACCAGCGTCTTCATGACCTTGGCAAGGGTCTCACCCTTTTCGCCGTCAAGGATCGCTTGTTGTTCTTTGGTTAAAATCATGGTATTGTTCCTTTTTGTTTTTGTATTTTGTATTGCCCAAGTAGTAAAGTTTTTGATCCAAACTTTTTTGGGAAAGCTTGGCGGGGGGCGATTTGTCGGCCTGTCAGGCTTACAGCTTCATTGCCACGTCCCATGCGCCCCAAATGACCGAGCGCAGATTGCCCACCTTGTCGGCATCCCCGATGACGTGCACGTGACGCTTCTTGGGGGACAAAGGTGCCGGGGTGGAGCCCACCGACAGAATGACCGAATCGGCATCCACGTTGAAGGTCTTACCCTCCTTGTCGCGCAGGGTCACGCAACCTTCGGCGATCTGCGACAGTCCCGTTTCCAGATGCACGGGCACCTTGTTGG
>SVRH01000118.1 GCA_015064925.1 Oscillospiraceae bacterium
AAGGGTCTGATGGGCGAATTCCTTGTAAACGCACAGGGCGAAGACGTGGTAGCGGGCGTTCGTACTCCCATGCCCATTGCCGAAATGGCAGACAAGTTCCCCGGCGCGTTCGCTGAATTCAACAAGGTTTGCTCTATTCTCGAAAATCACTACAGAGATATGCAGGATATGGAATTCACCATTGAGGGCGGCAAGCTGTACATGCTGCAGACCAGAAACGGTAAGAGAACCGCTAGGGCTGCTCTGAAGATCGCTTGCGACCTGGTGGACGAGGGCATGATCGATGAGAAGAAGGCTGTTGCCATGATCGATCCCAGAAACCTTGACACCCTGCTGCATCCTCAGTTCGATACCAAGGCCATCAAGGCAGCTACTCCCGCAGGCAGAGGTCTGGGCGCTTCTCCCGGTGCCGCTTGCGGTAAGATCGTGTTTACTGCAGAGGATGCAGTGGCATGGAACGAAAAGGGCGAAAAGGTTGTACTCGTTCGTCTGGAAACCTCTCCCGAGGACATCACCGGTATGAAGGCAGCTCAGGGTATCCTGACCGTACGCGGCGGTATGACCTCTCACGCAGCGGTGGTTGCCCGCGGTATGGGTACCTGCTGTGTATCCGGTTGCGGCGAGATCGCAATGGATGAAGAAAACAAGCAGTTCACTCTCTCCGGTAAGACCTACAAGGAAGGCGACTACATCTCCATCGACGGCTCCACCGGTTGCATCTACGACGGTATCATCCCCACCGTTGACGCCGAGATCGCAGGCGAATTCGGCAGAATCATGGCTTGGGCTGACAAGTACAGAGTTCTGAAGGTCCGCACCAACGCCGATACCCCTGCCGATGCCAAGAAGGCACGCGAGCTGGGCGCTGAGGGTATCGGTCTGTGCCGTACCGAGCATATGTTCTTCGAGGCAGACAGAATCGCGGCATTCCGTGAAATGATCTGCTCTGACACCGCGGAAGAAAGAGAAGCAGCCCTTGCCAAGATCCTTCCCTATCAGCAGGGCGACTTTGAAGCTCTGTACGAGGCTCTGGAAGGCAACCCCGTTTGCATCCGCTTCCTGGATCCCCCGCTTCACGAGTTCGTTCCCACCGAAGAGGCTGACATCGCCGCTCTGGCAGAGGCGCAGGGCAAGAGCGTGGAAGACATCAAGACCATCATCACCTCTCTGCATGAGTTCAACCCCATGATGGGTCACCGCGGCTGCCGTCTGAGCGTAACCTACCCCGAGATCGCCAAGATGCAAACCACTGCCGTGATCCGCGCCGCCATCAACGTCAAGAAGAATCATCCCGACTGGAACATCGTTCCCGAGATTATGATTCCTCTGGTAGGCGAAGTCAAGGAGCTGAAGTACGTCAAGAGCGTTGTGGTTGCTACCGCTGACGCCGAGATCGCTGCTTCCGGCGTTGCGCTGACCTACGAAGTTGGTACCATGATCGAAATCCCCCGTGCCTGCCTGACCGCTGACGACATCGCAAAGGAAGCACAGTTCTTCTGCTTCGGTACCAACGACCTGACCCAGATGACCTACGGCTTCTCCCGTGACGACGCAGGCAAGTTCCTGTCCGCTTACTACGACGCCAAGATCTTCGAAAACGATCCCTTTGCAAAGCTGGACCGCACCGGTGTGGGCAAGCTGATGAACATGGCGATCACCCTCGGCAAGCCCGTCAATCCCGATCTGCACATCGGTATCTGCGGCGAGCACGGCGGTGACCCCGCTTCCGTGGAATTCTGCCACGAGCTGGGACTGGACTATGTTTCCTGCTCTCCCTTCCGCGTTCCGATCGCAAGACTGGCTGCTGCTCAGGCTGCTATCAAGGGCTAATATCAATAGAAAATCCCGTCGAGAAATCGGCGGGATTTTGTTCTCTTTTACTCTGTGCGACAATATCGGCAAGACCGACAAGAAACGCGGTATCACCGTGGTAATAAAAATCCTTTCCTCTCTTTTGGTTGACAAATTACAAAAGTTGTGCTACAATATAGCCACCTAGTGTTGCATTATAGCACACGTATCATCAACGAAAGGAGGATATGACATGAAAAAACTGATTTGTGCAATTCTTCTTGTGGCAGCTCTTGCTACCTTGCTGGCTGCTTGTGGCAGCGAGACCTTCACCTGCGATCTTTGCGAAAAGGAAAAGACCGGCAAGAAGCACACCAAGGAATTCATGGGCGAGGAAGTCACCTACTGCGACGATTGCGTCAAGGAAATGGCTGAAGCCGGTGCCGAGATCGGTGAAGAGCTGGGCGAGCTGGAAGATGAGCTCGGTGATCTTAAGGACGATCTGGGCGATCTGTTCGGTTGATCCAACAATAGCAAAAGAGCCTTTGTGAAGAATCACAAAGGCTCTTTTTTGTTTTATCCAATATTACCTTGATAATTTCCTACCGTGCAGTCGGTATAATAGTGGGTCAGAATCTCGATAGCATCGCATCCGCGGGCAGCCATCGCATCGGCGCCCAGCTGACTCATGCCAACGCCGTGACCACTACCCATAACCCGAAACTGAAACTTTCCGTTTACAAATTTCACCTGAAATGAAGTGGATGCCAATCCAAGGGCACTGCGCAGATCGTTTCCGTCCAGCACCTTTCCGTAGATTGCAATGCTGTCTACCCGTCCGCTCTCGGTGTAAATAATTTTTCCAATGGCAGAGGTTCCCGTAAACGCAGATGTGGAAAGCTTCATCGCTTTTGCCAATTCGCTCAGTGTGAAATACATGACCGTTTCCTTGCATTTTTCTTCAGAGCTTACCGATTGCAGATACGGTCTGGAGCCGCCCCAGGCATCCTGACAGCTTTCGGTGGCTTTATACGAAGAGGAATGAAAAAACGCCTGAATTGTCTTGCCGTCATACAACACAACCTGTCCCGCAGTGCTGCCGACGATCTCGCGGTAGCAGCTGCGTCGGTACGCTGCGTTTTCAGCACCGTAACGTCTGATTGCCTCGGCTTCGGACATATACGCCATGCAGTGATTGATGTTATCACAGGCGACCGCTCCGTCGGTATGATAGTATCCACCCTCGATCTTATAAAGAATATAGGAACGGATGGCGATCGCTTGCGCGCGCAGTGCTTCATTTTCATAACCGAGTCCCAACTCCTTCATCATAGCGCCAACGATATATTCACCAAGCGTCATGGTGACCGTGGTTTTGCTCGCAGTTATGTATACTTTTATAATGGTATTATCCACATTGGGAATCGGCGCCGGCTCGGGCATGGGTTCGGGCTTGGGCTCAGGCTCGGGCTCGGGTTCGGGCTCGGGTT
>SVRH01000036.1 GCA_015064925.1 Oscillospiraceae bacterium
GGAGAGGATGACTACGAAGAAGGCTTCTCCTTCCGGGTGGCATTTGTGTTCTGGGGTTTTGTATTGCCGATACTGTTCATCGGAATGGGTCTGCTGCTGCCGCGCTTCTTCAAAACGAGGTTTGGAGCGCATTGGCGTTACCTTGCGTACGGATCGACGGCTTGGTTTGTGCTGGCACTGATTCTGTTATTGATGATCAAATAATAAAAAAGTACGGAGGATCGTGGGGTTCTCCGTCTTTTTTGTGTGATCTTCGTTGCATCGTCATTCGCCCGATACGTTTTGACGTAAACCGGTTTTTTCAATAACAAAATAACCATTGTAGGGCGGGGGCTTGCTCCCGCCGTTTGAAATGCCACAAACGCAAGAGAAAAATAAAAACACCGCAAAGGGTTTGCGGTGTTTATGACTGTTGGGGTGCTTCTTGCGGAAGCTCGATCTCTCCCTCTTTGTCTTCAAATTCCTTGATCGCTCTGCGAATGAGATATAAGATCTCTCCGTTTGCCGATCTGCCTTCGTACTTTGCGAGATAGTGCAGCTTATAGTGCAGAGCAGGATCGATCTCAATGCCCAGATGTTTGTTTTTCTTATTTCTCATAGCGACCTCAAAATATCTTAATTTAAGTATATTTTAAGATAATTATATGCTATCATGTTGAAAGTATACTTGATATAAGTATACTAAAACTGCAAAGGAGAAGAGAAATGATCATAGCAATTGTGGGCTCCCGTGGTATTCAAACGATAGAACCGTCGCGGTATTTGCCGGATGACTGTACCGAAATCGTGTCGGGTGGTGCAAAGGGTGTGGATCAATGTGCGGCGGCGTATGCCAAGGAAAAGGGCATTCGCTTGACGGAATTCATCCCTGAATATGATAAGTACGGCAGAGCGGCACCGCTTGTTCGCAATCGTCTGATCGTTGAATATGCCGACAGGGTGATTACATTTTGGGATGGGCGGTCAAAGGGAACACTGTACGTAATTCGCTACTGCGAAACGATCGGCAAGCCCTGCCTTGTCATTCGGGAAAACAAAAAGAGCTGCCCTTAAAACAGCTCTTTTTTGTTTAGTGTTCGATATTGGTGGCGATGGTTGCCGACACAGCGGCTTCCTTTTCGCGGATCTGCTTTTCTGCCAGCTTGATCTCCAGCTCTGCAATGAGCGCGGGGATCTCGGGAGTGAGCAGATGGGTTCTTACCTTTTTCCATGTGGCTACAAGGCCCGCTGCATGATCGGCAGGATCCTCCACCGAACGGGGATAGGTCTTGCCCGAAAGGTTGAACTCCCATGCGATCTCAAAGCAGCGATCACCGCCCAGATGCGCGTCGATCGTTTCGCCGTTCTTCAGCGCCGCAACCGCTTTCTGCAGCAGCTCTTCCCACATACGGATATAATAATCCTCCATCAAGCCGTTGTACTGACGGTTTGCGTAGTTGTTGATGGGACTGGACGCCCAGGAGGTGAGCAGGATCTTGGCATTGTAGGTCATCATATCACGGTCGAAATCATCGTAAAGCGCGTTGCGCTCGTCTGCCATCCAGTCATACGCTCTGCCGATCCAGTTGCCAAGCAGCTCATCCTTGTTGAAGGCAGCACAGTGAGACACCAGATGCATGGCATCCAGATAACGGCTGCCGATGTATTCCAGCGTTTCGGCATCACCCAGCGCAAAGGCACGCTTCATGATCTCGAAATAATCGTCGCAGGCGATGGTCAATACCATACGCATCAGATCCTGCACGTCGTACACAAAGCCCTCGTTGTCATACATACCCACCAGATTCTTCATGAAAATGGTGACAGCCTTTTCAAAGGTGGCTCTGTCGTAGGGGATCTTGTAATAGGGGCCCGAGCAGAACTTCATGCCAAGGCAGGCATCCTCGTTGATCACGTTGTTCTTCTGCGTGCCGTCGTAGCTTTCCTTACCGTAAACGGTTTCGGACAGCAGCTTCCATGCATAACGCAGGTCGGGATTGTCCGTGCCGTAGCGGCGGCGGATATAGGCACATAGCCATGCATCGATGTCAAAGCATTTGTCCCTCCAGCCCATTTCCCAGAGCAGATCGTATACCACGGGGTCCTGGAAGGTACCCTCGGGAGTAATGCCGATGCCCTTCATCATGGTGGAATTGCGCTTTGCGTGTACGATGCGCTCCATCATTTCCTTCAGTCTGCCGTGCATACCGGTTCTGCCGCCGTAGTTGTGCAGGTTGCAGAAGATCCAGCCCGTGCCGCCAAACTCCACGCCCTCCCAGGTCTTGGGATCGTTCCACTTGGGGTTGGCAAGACAGGCAAGGTCGAGGATGATGATGTGGTCTTTTCTGTATTCACCAAAGCCGTCCAGCACCTCCTTGACGGGGTTGGACCACCAGCCCTGCAGCATCCAGACGGCATCGGGATCGCTGTCCAGCAGCTCGTGCAGAATGGTAGCGGACATTTCGGGCTTGCTCAGGTCTTCGGGAATGATACCGCCCTCGTGGCAAACGTCACCGCAGTAGTAATCGGTGACCTGACCGTAGATCTCGTTTTGTGTATCGTAGAACAGCTTTGCCAGATAGCTATAGCCGTCGTAGGTGGTTTTCAGCACGTTGGGACGCACGAATCCGCCTGCCCACAGTCCCTGCGGAGCCATGAAGGGGGTCACGTCGGAGAAACCCTTTTCCAGCAGATGATCCTTGGCAAGGGAAGCGAAGGTGGCGGGCATGGCGCCAACGAAGGTCTGCAGTGCGGGCTGTGCGCCCATGACGGTCATGTAGCGCTGGTTGCGGCGTGCCATTTCCAGAGTATCGGTGACCCAGGAATCGGATACGGGACCGCCGGTGCCCTCCAGATTGCCCATCAGCCACCAAGCCTTGTAGCAGTAGCCGCAGACGTAGTCCTTCGCCTGGTCGGCATTGTAACCCAGTTTTTGCAGATAGGACACCCACAGCGCCTCGGTGGCGGTCAGATCAAGGATCAGATTGACACCCGAGAGCATGAGGAAGTCCAGCTCTCTCTGCCACTGCTCGTAGCCGAAGAAGGGCATGGTGTAGGACAGGGTGCAGTAGTTGTAGGCATAGCGCACGGGATAGGGAGAATTCACCGTGATCTTTTCGGGGATACGCGGCATCTTTTCGGGCATTTTCAGCTGTGCGGTCTGCTGGGTGACCTGTACGTTACAGAAGTATTTCAAATAGTGGTTCAGACCTGCAGCGGCAGAAACACCGTTATTGGCTGTAATACGGATACGGCCGCCTGCTTCCGCAAGGGTATAGTAATCGCCCTTGCCGGTATCAACAAGGGAGAAATTGAACCAACTGATGTAGTTTTCCCCAAGGACTCTTCCCACAAGACCCATGAGGGCATCCACCGTGTCGGCGGCGGTGTACGTGTTCTTTATATCATAGTGTCCCTTTTCGTCCTTGATCTCAGACACGTCCACACCGTGATTCTTTTTCAGCCAAGCATCGTGGGTGTCGAATTCAATGGTGCGGCGGGTTGGGGTCACCGGAACGGAATCGTCCTTTTTACCGTACGCCTTCACGTCGGAAAGAATGGCGCTTCCGCGGGCACCTTGGGAGCTGGATGTGACAAGCACGCGGATGACGCGCGCAAGGATAGGCTCACGGAAAGACACGGTTTGGGTGGCATCGTTTGATACGAATGTCTTTCCTTCACCTGCATAGTAAAAGTGTACGCCGTCCAGTGAAGTGTACAGACGGAAGGTCTCGTCATACGTGTGGCTTCCCACGACCGTGACCTTTTCCAAACGGTAATTGGCTTCCAGATCCACGTCCAGATGGCAGGGGAATCGATCGCCGATCCAACGGGTGTCGGAATTGGCATCCACCACCGAGAAGGAAAAGGCGTCGTTGCTGCCTGCGTGGGTGGGCTTGCCAAAGGCAATGTCCTCGGCATCCTGAATTGCCTGCTCCTTTGGCGGCGGCACAAAGTCACGATCCTCTTCACCGTATACCGCAAGCTCTGCGATATGCACCGATGCATTGGCGGTATTGTGAGTCATGGTGACTCTGACGTACCGTGCGGTGGTCTCGGGGAAGGAAAGCGTATAGCCCTCTTCGGTGGCCTTGATGTCGTCCACTTGTACGGCGACTGTTTTGAAGTTCTTTCTGTCCACACTGACAGAAACCGCAAATCGGTAGCTTCGCTTGCCGTCGTAATAGGTGACCAGGTTGATGCCCGAAACGCGGTAATAGCCTTTCAGGTCCACGGTGACGTAGGCGGGAGCCACTCCGCCGTCCCAGTGGACGTCTCTGGACGTGATGCCGTCGGTGACAGCGGACACACCCATTCCCAGGCCGTTGACCGGCTTGCCAAGGGCAACATTCGGAAGATTTTTCATGATGTACACCTCCTGTGCTTGTTACATCATATGAGATATATGCTGAATTTTGCTGTGATCAAACGTTGGAGTTACTGCTCGGCAGTATTGAATTCCCGCAGGATGAGATCGGGATTCTTTTCCTTTGCCCAGCGCATTGCCCACTCACCGTCGAAGATGAGCAGATCGCGGTCAAAGACGTCCTTGACCCACACGGTGCTGTCGGACAGCTTCAGGGTGGAGGGGTCAAGCTCGGGGGTATCGATATAGCGAATGATCGAATGGGGCATATCCATCTTGCGGTACTTCACGCCGTATTCGGTCTGCATACGGTGCTCCAGCACGTCGTACTGCAGCATACCGACCACGCCCACGATCACGCGCTCCATACCGGTGCCGGGATAGAAAAAGATCTGGATGGCACCCTCTCTTGCGATCTGCTCCATACCCTTGGCAAACTGCTTTCTCTTCATGGAGTCCACCTGCTCTACCATGGCGAAGTGCTCGGGGGCGAAGGTGGGAATGCCCTTGAACTGTACCTTCATGCCGGGCTCCGAGATGGTATCGCCGATGGAGAACACACCGGGGTCAAACACGCCGATGATGTCGCCGGCGTACGCCTCGTTGATGATCTCTCTTTCCTGTGCCATCATCTGCTGGGGCTGGGAAAGACGGGTGGTCTTGCCCGACTGCAGATGGAAATAGTCCTTGCCGCGCTCGAATTTGCCCGAGCAGATGCGCATGAAGGCAATACGGTCGCGGTGCATTTTGTTCATGTTTGCCTGAATTTTGAAGACGAAGGCGGAAAAACGCTCGTCAAAGGGATCCACCGTGTCGGTATCGGTGTGATAGGGCAGGGGCGAGGTGGTCATGGTGAGGAAGGCCTTTAAGAAGTTTTCCACACCGAAGTTGTTCAGCGCAGAGCCGAAGAACACGGGGGAAAGCTTGCCGTGGCGCACCTTTTCCAGATCGAAGTCGAAGCTGGCGCCGTCCAGCAGCTCCACCTGCTCCACCAGCGCCTCTCTTGCGTAGGGGCCGATGAGGCTATCCAGCTTTTCGGTGTCGGTGATGTCGCAGGCAATGCCCTCAATTCTGCGTCTGCCCGCGTGGAATTCGTCATAGGCAAGGATGCTGCGCTCCTTGCGGTCGTACACGCCCTTAAACTCCTTGCCGCAGCCGATGGGCCAGTTCATGGGATAGGTGCCGATGCCGAACTCTCTTTCCAGCTCGTCCAGCAGATCGAAGGGATCCTGTGCCTCGCGGTCCAGCTTGTTGATGAAGGTAAAGATCGGGATATCGCGCATGGCGCAGACCTTGAAGAGCTTTCGGGTCTGGGGCTCGATACCCTTTGCCGCGTCGATGACCATCACGGCGGAGTCGGCAGCCATCAGGGTACGGTAGGTGTCCTCCGAGAAGTCCTGGTGACCGGGGGTGTCCAAAATATTGATGCAGTAGCCGTCGTATTCAAACTGCAATACCGAAGAGGTAATGGAGATACCTCTCTGCTTTTCGATCTCCATCCAGTCGGAGACAGCGTGACGGTCGCTGGATTTGCCCTTGACGGCACCGGCGGACTGGATCGCGCCGCCGTACAAAAGGAATTTTTCGGTAAGTGTTGTTTTACCCGCGTCTGGGTGAGAGATAATGGCAAATGTTCTTCTTCTCTTGATTTCTTCGTGCATGGTTGCCACAGTCGTTCATCCTCTTTTTCCATATTTTATAAACCGCATTATTATACCACAATTAATTTTTGATTGCAAGGTTTTTAACAAAAAAAGAAACGCCGAAGCGTTTCTTTATTTCTCATTCTTTTGTGCTCAGTATGACGAGCAGATCGTTTAAGTCTGCCACGTTCAAAATGCCGTTGCCGTCCAGATCCCCGTAGGGCAGGGTCTCTCCTGTGGAAAGGGCGGTGAGTAAGAGGTTCAGATCCTCCACGTTGATGAGCATATCCCAGTTGATGTCCCCGCGCTCGGGCGGAGCCTTGGTGGCAAAGACGTCGATCTCGTACAGCGAAAAGAAGCCGTAGGGACAGACGGTTCCCTTGATACGCAGGAAGCGGTATTCTCCCGCGGTGACCGAAATCGAATAGCCCTTCTCGGGATCGTATGTGCTGCTTGTATCGTTGGCACCAAGGGGCGTGTAGTGCAGACCGTCAAGAGAGCCCTCCAGGGTGAAGCCGTAGCCACTGTCGTAGGTGTAGACGGTCACCTTTTGTACCGTATAGGCATCCGGCAGGGCGATTGTAACGTAGCAGTCGTCCCCCTCGGGAATCATGCGGTAATTTCCGCGGATGGCACCGTCAAGCAAGAGAGGGATTTCGGTGCCGCTTGCCGTTTTGGCGCTTGCGTAGTCGGGCAGCGATACCTCGTACAGTCTGTCCGCGGGTAGGGGCTGCACGGGGGTCAGATCGGCAAAGACGTCGATCTCATACAGTGAAAAGAAGCCGTACTGTCCGGAAAGACCGATCACACGAAGGTAGCGGAAGCTGCCGTTTAACACCGAAAGCGAGAATCCCGTTTGGGGATCATAGTGATCGTTGAGGCTGTTTTCGCCAAGGGCAAGGAAGGTCTTGCCGTCAAGGGAGCCCTCGATGCGGAAGCGGTAATTCTCGTTGTAGGTGCAGACGTTCACCCTGCGCACGGCATACGGCTGCCCCAGATCCAGTGTGGCATAGCAGTTGTCCCCGATGGGAAGCATCTGATAGCTACCGCTGCAGGATCCGTCGATCAGCGTGCCGGCTCCGCTGCCGTTTGCCAGCGTGGCGGAGGTGCTTTGGGGGATGGAGACCTCAGAGAGCGGATTTTTTTCGCCCTTTTTGGCGTACACCTCGATCTCGTAAAGCGAGAAGTAATCAAACTGACCGCTCAGCCCCTCCAGTTTTAAAAATCGGCATTCACGGGGGGCGACGTCCAGCACGTAGCCCGTTTCGGGGCTGTATGACACACCGATTTCGTTTTCACCGATGGGTGTGTAGTTGATCCCGTCCATCGAGGCAAGCAGGCGGAAGGTGTAGCTTTGATTATAAGTATAGACGCACACGCGCGCCACAAGATAGGGATTGCCGAGGTTCAGGGTAACCGTGCAGTCCTTTCCGAGCGGCACGATCTGATAGCCGGAGTCGGTCTTGCCGTCCAGCAGCGCCATGGCGGAGCTGCCGTTTCCGAAGGTGGCAACGGTGCGCTCGGGCTGCGCGATCTTGATCAGTGTGTCATCCTGCTGTGCATTGTCGGCGTTGGCATCGGTGTCCTCTTCGGCTTGGGGCTGCGGAAGCTTTTCCGTCTGCGCATGGACAAGGGGAGAGATCCACAGGGTGCAAAGGAGCGTTGCTGCCAACAGGATGGTGGAAAGAATGCGTTTCATAAAATGCTCCGATCGTCGTTGTTCTTGTGTTCAGTGTGCTTTTTCTATGTCAAAAGCTTAGCTGAGAGGGTGCTTATCGGTAAGTCGGTCGGCTTCATCCGCGGTATCGGGTGCATCGCTGCGGTACTCGGCAAGCTCGCCGTCAAGACAGATCCGACGGTTTTCCATCCACTGCAGCAGATGGTCCACGTGCTCCTTGTAGGTAGTGAATGCCTTGATGTGCTCGGGCTCCAGATGCTGTCCGCTTCCGAGGAAGGGCCATTTTTGATAGTTGTATTCCATATCGTCTGCGATCTGATCGGCTGCCTTGCGCACGCCCTCGATCACCTCGGGAATGACGTTTTCCGAAACGTACGCCCAGCGGTCGGCGACCAGTGTGCGGAACCACTCGTAGGTGAACAGGCGGATGTACCACTCGTTATTCTGTGAGAATCCATCCCGTCCGGTGGCGACGTACAGACCCTCGCAGGAGCCGTCGTCCAGACGCTCGTCGTTGCCAAAGGCAAGGTCAAAGTCCCAGGGAGGGGCAAAGAACAGCTTACCGCCCACGTCCTTGTACAGATAGAAGCTGGAAAAGCCTGCGTCGATATTTTTGGAAAATTCCTGCAAAAGATACATATCCACAAGGCTATCCATATCCACAAGCCCCTCCAGCAGCTCCTTGTCGTCACTGTGGATGGCATCGTCCAGCGCCGCGATGCATTTGCGGATGTACGCCAGCTGCTTGTCGGTACGCACCTTGCTTTGCACGGTGAAATCGGTGCCGTTGACGGTGAAGATCGCTTCCTCCTCGTCCTCCTTGTGGGCGTAGGCGTCCATTTCCACAAGGAAGCCGTTGATGGGATCCTTACGGGAATCGTCCACGTTGACCCGTCCGGGACTGACCTCCACCTGCTCGGTCAGCTCGTACACACCGATATAATCTCCGTTGAGGTATACGTTGACCAGCTTTGAGTGGGAGCTGTACGGAATTCCGTCCATCAGTCTGCCCATGAGCTTGGCTGCGTAGTTGCGCAGCATGGTATGCTCGCCTACGTTTGCCAGCAGTACCCAGTCCTTTTCCTTGGTGCTGCCCACACCAAACAGATTGATCTTATTGTCGAATTTCAGCTTATAGGGGTATTTGCCCGTTTTGGAGCCGACGGTCATGGAGCCGTTGCCGCGGCAGCGGACGGTTGCCTCCAGTCCTTCGGCACATTCCGAGGCGTGCTTGCTCACGAGCCGCACGGTGCATTTGACCTCCATTTTGTTTTCAGGGATCTTGGCGCCTCCTGCGGTCTCGATGTAGATGATGGGGGTGGATTCAATGGTGACCGAAACGGTGGGAACCGATCCGTCGTCCGGCAGATAGTCCGGGTCGGCGGGACCGTTGGGGCCGCTCGGCTGGTAGGGAAGCTCTGCGCAACCGGAGCAAAGTGCGCAAAGTGCAAGCAACAGTATGAGTGCTGTGGAAAGATGCCTTCTGTTCACGGCTGCGTTCTCCTTACAGATTTTGAATTAGCTTGAAAAGGGCTTTTGGAATTCGCTGTCCAGCCAGAGCCTTCGGTTTTCCATCCAGCGGATCAGATAGTCCACGTGCTCCTTGTAGGTGGTCAGCGCCACGATGGCATCGGGCTCCTGATGGATGAATTTTCCGAGGAAATGCCAGCGCTTGTAGTTGTATTCCATCATGGGGGCAAGGATGCTTGCCTGTGCACGCACCTCTTCGATCACCTGCGGAACGATCTCGGCAGAGACCGTCTGCCAGCGCTCTGTGACAAGGGTGTAGAACCACTCGTGCTTCATGAGCTGCATGTACCAAAGGCTGCTCTGCACCAGCTCCTCTCTGCCCTCTGCCACGTACAGACCCTGCTCGGAGCCGTTGTCCAGACGCTTATCGTTGCCGAAGGAAAGGTCGAAGTCCCAGGGCGGAGCGAAGAACAGCTTGCCCTGCACGTCGCGGTACATATAGAAGCTGGAAAAGCCCACGTCGGTGTTTTTGGCGTATTCCTGCAGAAGATACATATCCACAAGGCTGTCCATGTCCACAAGGGCATCAAGGGCATCCCTGTCGCCTGCGTAAATGGCGTTATCCACCTCGGTGATATAGCTCTTGATGTACTGCAGCTGCGTATCGCTGAACACGTTGCTCTGCACGGCAAAGAAGTTATCTCTTACCTGGAAGGAGTTTTCGGTTTCGGTTCTGCCCGCGTAGGCATCCAACTCCACAAGGAATCCGTTGGTATCGCCCTTGAGGGCGTCGTTGATGGGAACGCGGCTGTCCTTAGCCTCCACCTGCTCGGTCAGGCAGTAGACACCCACATACTCGCCGTTGATATACAGATTGACCGGCTTCGCGTTGGGGCAATAGGGAAATCTGCCCATCAGATCCGCCATGAATTTAGCGGCATAGTCGCGCAGCATGGTTGCTTCGCCGACGTTTGCCAGCAGCACCCAGTCCTTTTCCTTGCCGTCCCCGGTGTCAAAGGGGTTGATCTTTTCGTCAAATTTCAGTTTATAGGGGAACTTACCCGTTTTTTTGCCGATGTACATGGTGCCGTTGCCGCGGGTACGCACGGTGGCGATCAGGTTTTGGGCGCACTGATCCTTGTCTGCGCTGACAAGGTCCACACGGCAGTTGACCTTCTCCTTGGTGTCGGGAATGTCAGCGCCACCCTGCGTTCTGATGTGGATCGCGGGAATGGTGGTATCGGAGGCAGGTGGGGCGACGCTGGGATCTCCCATATCGGTGACGTCGGTATCCGGACGCGCAGCGGGACTGTCATCGGAGGATGATTGGCACGCCGTCAGCAGACCGCAGCAGAGCAGCAGGATCGCCAGCAGCGGCAGAAGATAGTTTTTTTTCACGGCATAGGCTCCTTTCGGTAGTCTTTGGCGGTTTGGTAACCAATTCAGTATACCATTCTTTTGCTTTTTTTGCAAGTGGTTTACAGAAAGTTTACAAGCGCTTCTCACAGCGTGACGCTTTCACCTGCGGGCAGGTAGTGCAGCTTATCACCCATATACCCCTTCAAAAAATCGAAGGGCGCTTTGCCTGTGCAGTGACAGGTGTAGTAGAGGGTGCTTTGACGCATCAGTGCTTCTGCCGCACGGCGCAGGCGGTCGGCATCCCTTGCGGGATCGAGATTTTTGAAGTGAAAGCCGCCCACCAGCACGTCGGGTGCAAAGTGCTGCACGATCGCTTCGACCCCTCTGTGGGAGCAGCCGCCAAAAAGGACGCGCTTGCCGTTTTCCTCGATCAAAAGGTACTGCTCGTGGCGAAAATCGTCGGGTATGCGTATGCCGTCATGCTTCTGCGTCAGTGTTGCATCGATGTGGGAACGGTCCGGAAGGGCGGGGAAGGCATACAGTGTGATCCCCTTGGCAAGGGTCAGCACTCCCTCGGTGAGGATCAGACGGGGATCCTGTCGGATACTCCCCGCAAGCCCGATGTATTTAGTGGAATAAAAGCTTCCGAAGGCATGACAGGAGGCGTACAAGGGTGCGTGGGGATTGACGCTGCGAAAGGCGGGGATCCCACCGCCGTGATCGTAATGCCCGTGGGAAAGTATGGCAAGGTCCACCTGCGACAGATCCACGCGAAGCTTTGCGGCGTTGCGCAAAAACAGATCGCTCTGTCCCATGTCAAACAGAAGCTTGTGATCTGCGGCTTCGATGTACAGTGACAGTCCGTGTTCGAATTCAATTGTGGAATAAGCGGAAAGATTATCCGCAAGAGAGGTAATTTTCATTTCGGCTCACACGTCTTTTGAATATTTTGAGGGATATTGGTACAGGATTGATAAAAGCACGCAGAAGCTGCGTGCTTTTTATCGTATTACAGGGGTTGATCGAGAACGATGACCTGATTCTTTTCAACGCTTTCGAAGCCCAGCTCCAGAACGCGCAGAACGCGCATCATCTGCTCATGGGTGACCATCTGGGTCGCCTCGCCGCGGATGGCGGCGCAGATGTTACGGTAGTAATCGTGTACGTCGGAGACAGGACGCTCCAGCTCGTAGGAGTCGGTGGTGATCTCATCTCTGGGTGCCATGGTCTTGGTAAGACCTGCGGCGGTCTGTACCGGCACCACGTCGCTTTCGTGCCATGCCTTGCAGAAAACGACCTTGGTCTTCTTGGTCCAGTCCTCGATGATGGCGCTGCCCTTCTTGGCTCTCATGTAGAAGCGGGGCATTGCGATGAAGTTGTAGGTTCCCACCTCCACGTAGCCGGTGGCACCGCCCTCGAAGGTGATGGTCATACGGAAGCCGTCGTCCACCTCGGTGTTGGTGATGTTGTCGAAGGTGTTGTAGATCGAAACGATCTTCTTCCCCTTAAAGACCAGCAGCATCTGGTCAATGAGGTGGATGCCCCAGTCGTACAGCATACCGCCGCCGTATTCCTTCAGACCTCTCCAGTCGCTGGGAATGCCGCGGGAGCCGTGAATTCTGGATTCAACGGTCAGCACCTCGCCAATCTCACCGCTGTCGGCAAGCTGCTGCATTGCCAGATAGTCCACGTCGAAACGGCGGTTCTGGTGAACCGAGAAGATCTTGCCGGTGCGCTCGGATGCCGCGATCATTTCGGCAAGGTCGGCGCAGGTCAGGGTGACGGGCTTTTCGCAGATGACGTTTTTGCCCGCTTCCATGGCGCGGATCGCCAGCTCCTTGTGCACGTCATTGGGGGTGGCGATGGTCAGCAGATCCACGTTCGGGTCTGCCAGCACCGCTTCAAAGCTATCGTAGGCAAAAATGCCGTTTTTTCTTGCTGCTTCGTTCTTTTCTTCCTTGATGTCGTAAACGCCCGCCAGATTTACACAGTCACTGTCCTTGGCAAAGCGGGTGTGCCAGGAGCCCATGCCACCGTAGCCGATTACGACCAAATTGATCTTTTTCATAAAATCCTCCCATGTGGTAGATTTGTTTATACAGAGATATTATACAGTATTTTCTTTCCTTTTGCAAGACCTTTTCCTTTTTTTATCCCGTTTTTTATAAAAAATCCCCTCCGAGCGGTACGCTTGGAGGGGGTGAGAAGGTCTTTGGGTCAGGATAACTCTCTGTCCAGCCAAAGCTTTCGATTTTCCATCCACTTGATCAGATAGTCGGTGTGTGCCTTGTAGGAGGTCAGGCGATAGACCGAAGCAGGCTCCTGATGGCATTTTCGACCAAGGATCTTCCATTTTTCATAGTTCTTGTTCATGTCGGCAGCGATCTCCGCAGCCGCAAAGCGCACAGCCTTTATGAGATTTGGGATGATCGTTTTAGATACCTCGCGCCAACGGTCAGCCACCAGCAGGCGGAACCAGGGCTGCTTGTAAAGTGCGTTGTACCAGAGGTGGTCCTGCATCATGCCACGGCTTGAGCCCACGTACAG
The DNA here is from genome assembly GCA_015064925.1 of Oscillospiraceae bacterium. Taxonomy (GTDB): domain Bacteria; phylum Bacillota; class Clostridia; order Oscillospirales; family CAG-272; genus SIG655. The sequence goes on from SVRH01000036.1 coordinate 13,043, forward strand.
CCGCTCGTAGGAGCCGTTATCAAGCCGTGCATCGTTGCCGAAGGAAAGGTCAAAATCCCACGGGGGGGCAAAGGTCAGCTTGCCGCCCACGTCGCGGTACATATAAAAGCTGGACCAGCCCACGTCGATGTTCTTGGCGTACTCCTGCACAATGTACATATCCACCACACTGTCCATATCCACAAGCTCGGCAAGACGGACGGGATCGCCGCTGTAAACGGCGTCATCCACCTGCTGCAGATAATCTCGAATGAAGTCCAGCTGTGCATCGCTGTACACCTTGCTCTTGACCGTATATCTCTGACCGCCCACTGTCACGTACAGCTCGTCGGCATAGGAATCCAGCTCCACAAGGAAGCCGTTTTCGGGGGTGGAGCAACCGTCGTTCACGTTGATGCGGTATTTGTCGACCTCCACCTGCTCTGCCAATTCATACACGCCCACGTAGCTTCCGTTTAGGTATACGTTGACAAGACGGGAGTTAGTGGAATAGGGAATGCCGTCCAGCATATCTCCCAGCAGCCTTGCGGCGTAATTCCGAAGCATGGTGTGCTCCCCCACGTGGTCGAGCAGCACCCAGTCGTTGGCTTTGCCGTCCCCCAGAAGAAAGGGGTTAACCTCATTGCGGAATTTGATCTTGTAGGGCAGCTTGCCAATGCTTGAGGCGGCGCTGAGCGAGCCGTTGCCGCGGGTGCGGATGGTGGCGGGCAGCCCGTCGGCACACTGTGTGCGCTCGTTGCTGCGAAGAGAAATGAAGCAGTTGACATCTGTCTTGTTTGCGGGGATGCCGACGCCGTTTTCTGTTTCGATATAGATGGAAGGCGTCTTTTCTGTGTAAGCGGGACCGTTGTACGGCGGAAGTCCGCTGTCGCTTTTGCCTTCGTTTTGCTCTGCGTTATTATTGCTATTATTGTTGCCGCTTGGCTCCTCCTTTTCGCCCTCTTGTGCGGGAAGAGATCCGTCGGGATCCGAGTCTTTATCGGGAGCGGTGGGGTCTTCCTTATTAGAAGGCTCGGGAGTGGGGTTGCTGCAGGAGGTCATACAGACAATGGGAAGCAACAAAGACAGGATGCAAAATAGTAGGATCGTTTTTTTCATTTTCAAGGACCTCCTTTCTGTTTTTTGAACAAAAGCTGTCTCGATATATGGTTTGAGACAGCTTTTGAGAGGGTATTTACATATACTGAAATTCGTTATCCAACCATGCCTTGCGGCTTTCCATCCAGTTGATCAGATAATCGGTGTGCTCCTTGTAGGTGGTCAGCGAGTAGACCTGACGGGGCTCCTGCTGCTGCTTTTTGCCCAGAATGTCCCATTTTTCATAGTTCTTTTCCATATCCGCCGAGATGTCATCCGCCGCATTTTTTACGGCACGGATGGTGGCGGGGATCAGGGTCTTGGAAACGGCGCGCCAACGGGTCGCCACCAGTGAGCGGAACCATTCGCATTCAAACAGAGCGTTGTACCAAAGGTGATCCTGCATGATGTCACCGCCGGGACCGACGTACAGTCCGTCATAGGCACCGCCGTCCAGACGCGCGTCGTTGCCGAAGGAAAGGTCAAAGTCCCACGGAGGCGCAAAGGTCAGCTTGCCGCCCACGTCGCGGTACATGAAGAAGCTGGACCAGCCCACGTCGATATTCTTGGCAAATTCCTGCACGATGTACATATCCACCACGCTATCCATGTCCACAAGCTCTCGCAGGGTCTTTTCATCGCCCTCGTAGATGGCGTCGTCTACCTTCTGCAGATAATCTTTGATGAATTCCACCTGCTCATCGCTGTACACGTCGCTCTTGACGGTATATTTCTGACCGCCTACCCGCACGTAGATGCCGGAGGCGTAGTGATCCAGCTCCACAAGGAAGCCGTTTTCGACGGTGGAGCGACCGTCGTCGATGTTGACGCGGTAATCTCCGACCTCGACCTGCTCGGTCAGCTCGTAGACACCGATGTATTCGCTGTTGAGATATACGTTGACAAGGCGGGCGTTGCAGGAGAAGGGAATACCGCCCAGCATATCGCCCAGGATCTTAGCCGCGTAATTGCGCAGCATGCTCTGGTCACCCACGTGCGCCAGCAGCACCCAGTCCTTGGCTTTGCCGTCGCCCAGATCAAAGGGGTTGATCTTAGCACGGAATTTGATCTTATAGGGGAATTTTCCAACGTTCTTGCCCACGGTCATGGAGCCGTTGCCGCGGCAGCGGATGGTTGCTGCCAGCTCGTCGGCACACTGCTCCGATTTGTTGCTGCGCAGCGACACCAGACAGTTGACCTCTTCCTTGCTTGTGGGGATCTCGGCTCTGTTCTCGGTTGCCACGTAGATGGCAGGGATCTTTTCGGTGTAAGCAGGGCCGTCGTAGGGAGGCAGATCGGGGCCGTAATCGTAATCATCGTCGCCGGGGTCGGTGGTGTCATTGGGGTTAGATCCATTGTCCGAATTGCCGGGATCGGTGGTGTCGCCGGGATGCACGCCGGTGTCGGGATGGATGCTTCCGTCGTTCGGAGCCTCCTGACTGCCGGAGCTTCCTTCACCCGAAGGAGTGTCGGTGTCGGGGGTGTCCTTGGAGGGTGTGCTTTGGGTATTGCCGCAGGCGCTCAGGAGCGTAAGCAGCAAAAGCAGCGATAAAGCACGGATCGCAAAAGAACGTTTCTTCATAATGAGAAATATGCTCCTTTCATGAGATCACAGAGCGGCTTGCTCTGTGCTGTGGATGCGGTCGGAGATCATGGCAAACTGTTCTACCGACAGCTTTTCTCCTCTGACGTCGGCAGGCAGGGAAAGAGATACGAGAATGTCGGACAGCGCCTCCTTGGAGATCGGCACCTTGCCCGCCAGTGCGTTGACCAGCGTTTTGCGCCGCTGCTCGAACGCCAGACGGATGATGCGGCGGAAGAGCGCCTCGTTTTGGGGCTTGACGGGCTTTTCCTCGTAAAGATCAATGCGCAGCACCGCTGAGTCCACCTTGGGCGCGGGCAGGAAGTTGCCGGGGGCGACCTTGAAGAGCTTTTGCGGCTTGCCGAAGTACTGCACCGCTGCAGTGACAGCACCGTAGTCCGCAGAGCCCGCGGGGGCAACGATGCGGTCGGCGAATTCCTTTTGCACCATGACGGTCAGCGCCTTGAAGGGGATGCCGCTCTCGATCAGATACATGAGAATGTCGGAGGTGATGTAGTAGGGTAGGTTGGCGCAGACGTACACGCAGTCGCAGTCCGAAAAATAGTTGTCCATCAGAGGCTGCAGAGGGGTCTTGAGGATGTCTGCGTGAAGGACGGTCACGTTGTCAAATTCAGCAAGGGTGTAGTCCAGCACAGGGATGAGAGAGTCGTCGATCTCCACCGCCACCACCTTCTTTGCATTTTTGCAAAGGCAGGCGGTCAACGTGCCGATACCGGGACCGATCTCCAGCACGCCGCAGTTTTGGATACCCGTGCCCTCTCTTGCAATGCGCTCGGGCACTGATTGATTGATCAGAAAATTCTGACCGTATTTTTTCTTTGTGGAGATGCCGAAGCGCTCCATGATATCGCGCACGGTCGAAAGATCGGTTAAATTCATAAGGTTCTCTTTTCAAAAACGTCTTGACAACCGCGCTACTTTGTGTTACAATAACGGGGTCCTATGGTAAGTATAGCACATTCTTCGCCAAGATGCAAGGGTTTTGTGTTAAAATGAGCGTTGGTACCAAAAAAATCAGTACGCTAATGTGGCTCAGTCGGTAGAGCAGCTGATTCGTAATCAGCAGGTCAGGGGTTCGAATCCCCTCATTAGCTCCAAAAGGGATCTGTCTTGGTAGATTCCTTTTTATTTTTGTGCAAAAAGAAAACGGAGACTACCCGCCGGTGGTCTCCGTTTGTATTTAGTAAAGGAAGTTGTTTCCGACGCTGTAAGGAGGAAAGCATCGAAAAACGCTTTTTGCATATTATCTATGAGATCGCAAACGCAAATGTAATTCGTCTGATTTGTTTCTTCTTGCTTCTTTGTTTCTTATCTCTTGTCGGTCCGGTTCTTAAAATGTCGGTTTAGTTGAGTGCATCCTGAAAGGAGATTGAATAGTACATGGGAGTGTCCTCTTTCATTTAAATTTTACGGGGTGTGTGCGCCTTCTTGGGCCTTACGTATTTCATAACGGTCACCTGTAGCTGTCGTAAAATTTATATTCGGATGATTATTTTGAAAGGGTAGAGAACTGCGTTTCCATTGGCGGATCCTCCGTCTTGGTCGGCTCGGTTTCGGTACTTCTTCTTTGTGCCTTAATTCTACCATATTATTTTCAGTTTGTCAATATGGCAATATGCCAAAATTTTTGGCATATTCTTTGTTAAAAATAACGAAAGCAGAGTCGTTTTTGCCGGTGTGGGCAAGATTGACAAGAAAAAAACAAAATTTTTTTGAGAAGTGGCAAAAAAACTATTGCAAATTTCATGCAAATGTTGTAAAATTAGTGTGTATCATAGCGCACCGATTAAATCGGTACACTAAAGTTATGAAGAAAGAGGTAAACTAAATGGCACTTACTACCAACAAGTTTGTGAATCAGTGGATTGACGAGATGGCAGCAATGACCCAGCCCGATAAGATCGTATGGATCGACGGCTCCGAAGAGCAGGCAGAGGCTCTGCGCGCAGAGGCTTGCTCCACCGGCGAAATGATCAAGCTGAATCAGGATCTGCTCCCCAACTGCTATCTGCACAGAACTGCAATCAATGACGTTGCCCGCGTTGAAGGCAGAACCTATATCTGCACCCCCACCAAGGAAGAAGCAGGCAACATCAACAACTGGATGGAGCCCGGCGAAATGTATGCTAAGCTGAACAAGCTGTACACCGGTTCCATGAAGGGCCGCACCATGTACGTAATTCCTTACTCCATGGGCGTTGTAGGCTCCGACTTCGCTAAGTACGGTATCGAGCTGACCGACTCTATCTACGTTGTACTGAACATGCTCATCATGACCCGTGTAGGCGTAAACGTTCTGGAAGCACTGGGTGACAGCCCCGACTACATCAAGGGTCTGCACGCAAGAGCTGACATCGACGAAGAAAACCGTTACATCACTCACTTCCCCCAGGACAACACCATCATGTCGGTCAACTCCGG
>SVRH01000037.1 GCA_015064925.1 Oscillospiraceae bacterium
GGAGTGGTTGTTGATGTTGATCTTGACGCCGGGATGGCGGGCACGGTACTGCTTCAGAATGGGCAGCAGCACGCAGTGCAGGGCGACCTCGGTCACTCCCACCGATACGATGCCTCGCTGCAGCGATTTTTCAAGGCTGATCTCCTCTTCTCCTGCCTCAATGTGTTCAAATGCGATCTTGATATGTGCGTACAGCTTTTCACCCTCAGGCGTCAGCGTAACACCGTGACGATTGCGGATGAATAGGGTACAGTCCAAAGCGCTTTCCAGATTTTGTATGGTTTTTGACAAATTCGGCTGATTTTGCAGTAGCTGCTTGGCTGCCTGCGAAATGCTGCCGTGCTTGGCAACGTAATAAAAGACGCGATAATAATCGTAGCTGATATCCATAGTATCTCCTTTTGATATATTCTTATATCATATATCTTTTATATGAAATATAGATTTTACATATGGTGTTTTTTGTATTATAATACGTTCGTTGCGAAAAGTCAACAGCAAATTCCACAAAAGAGGCATAACCCAAAATGAACTATTTAAACAAAAGTATTGAAGCACTGGCAAAAGAAAAGGCAGTCTGTCTGCAAGCACTGGAAAAGCTGACTGAAAACGGTCTTTCCATCGATCTATCCCGCGGAAAGCCCTCCAAGCTCCAGCTGGAGCTTTCCATGGCAATGCTCGATACCATTGATCATACAAGCGATCTCACAAGCGAAAACGGCATGGATTGCCGCAATTATGGGGGACTGGACGGCATTCCCGAGGCAAAGCGACTGATGGCGGAGCTGATGAATACCACCCCTGAGCACGTCCTCATCGGCGGAAACAGCAGCCTGACCCTCATGTTCCAGATCCTCAGCCACGCCATGACACACGGTCTTGCGGGCTGTAAGCCCTGGATGCAGGTGGAGGATCGCAAGTTCCTTTGCCCCGTGCCGGGCTATGACCGCCACTTTGCCATGACCGAGCATTTCGGCTTTACCCTGATTCCCGTTCCCATGCGGGAGGACGGACCCGATATGGACATGGTGGAGGAATTGGTTGAAAAGGACGAAACGGTCAAGGGCATTTGGTGTGTTCCCAAGTATCAAAATCCCACGGGGGTGGTGTTCAGTGATGAGGTGGTGAAGCGATTTGCCGCGCTTACCCCTGCGGCAAAGGATTTCCGTATTTTCTGGGATAACGCTTACTGCGTACATTCCTTTGAGGGCGAATGTGCGGTGCTGACGGATATCATTACCGAGTGCGAAAGGCAGGAAATGCCGATATGGTGTATGAATTTTGCTCCACCAGCAAGATCGCATTCCCCGGCTCGGGTATTTCCGCGCTGGCGGCTTCTAGGGAAAATCTGGAGGACGTGAAGGAATTTTTGAAGTATGCTACCATCGGTCCCGATAAGATGAATCAGCTTATGCACACCCGCTATTTTAAGAACGGAGAGGGCATTCGCCGTCATATGGAAAAGCACGCAGCGATCATGGCTCCCAAGTTTCGTGCCGCCTACGAGATCCTGGAAAAGGAACTGCAGGGCAACGGAATTGCCGACTGGTCAAAGGCGAGAGGCGGATATTTCTTTTCTTATATGACTCTGCCCGGATGCGCATCGAAGATCGTGGCGCTTTGCGGAGAATACGGTGTAAAGTTTACCCCTGCCGGCTCCACACATCCTTACAAGCGCGACCCCGAGGATTGCGATATTCGTATTGCACCCTCCTTTGCCACCGAAGAGGAAATTCGTGTGGCAATCCGTGTTTTGACCCTTTGCACGAAGATCGTTTCCCTTGATAAGCTAATGGAAAGCGATAATGCCGATTGTGGTGTGGCTTAACGCATATACGAAAGAGAGTTTGCATGAAAATGCAAACTCTTTTTGATCGTCAATGTGTTTTGATTTTGTTTACAATATTTTATGCCATATAGCATTGCAAAAGTGAGTATTTTGTGATATACTGTTAATAACACTATACGGCAAGCATTGCCGAGAAAGGGTGCGTTGTACTATGAAATTGAACGGCTCCTTTATTAACGAGATTGCTTCTCATTTTCTGCTTCGCGGAGACGTTGTAAAGTATTATGTGTCCGAAACGGGACATATTAATGACACGTTTATAGTTACCTGTCAGAATCAGAAGAAGATCACTCGCTATATTTTGCAAAGAGTGAATCAGTACGTATTCCGTCAGCCCAAGCAGGTTATCAGTAATATTTGTAACGTGACCTCATATATCAGCGATAATTTGCGTGATCAGGGCATCGACCCCCGTAACAAGGTCATGCAGTTGATCCCCTCTACCGACGGAAAGTTCTATTATATCGATCCCGACGGAGGCTTTTGGCGCGCCAGTTATTATATTGAAAACTGCACGACCTACAGCACCGGCATTACTCCTGAGATGTTTTACAAGGCAGGTAGGGCGTTCGGTGATTTTCAGATGCAGCTTTCGGATTTCCCTGCCGACAGGTTGCACGAGACCATCCCCAATTTCCACAATACCAGAAGTCGCTTTGCCGACTTCAAGGAGGCGCTGCTGCGCGACAGCGAGGACAGAGCTAAGCGGATCCGCAAGGATATTCAGTTTGTGACCGAGCGCGAGCATTTGTGCGGATACATCTATGATCGCTTGGAAAGCGGAGAATTCCGTATGCGTGTGACCCACAACGATACCAAGATGGACAATATCCTAATGGATGCGGACACAGGTGATGCACTGTGCGTGATCGACCTGGATACCGTTATGCCCGGTTCCGTGCTTAACGACTTCGGAGACGCCATCCGCTTCGGTGCATCCTCTGCGGCGGAGGACGAGGTGGATCTTTCCAAGGTCTATATGCGCCTTGATATGTTTGAGCAGTTCACAAAGGGCTTTATTGAGGGTCTTGACGGCTCGCTGACCGAAGAAGAGATCCGCGCTTTTCCCATGGGTGCCATCATTTTGACCTTCGAGACCGGTATGCGATTCCTCACCGACTATCTCAACGGCGACGTTTATTTCCGTATCAGCCGCGACAGACACAATTTGGAGCGTGCGCGCAATCAGTTCAAGCTGGTGCAGGATATGGAGGGCAAGCTGCCTGAGATGAACGCCATCGTGGAAAAATACGTGAGCAAAAAATAAGAAAAAATTACCTCTTATAATCTCCCTTCGAATGACCATACTAGAAACAGAGCAAACCGAACGGTTGCTCGATAAGTATAGATCAAAAGAAAAAAGATGACGAAGGTCATCCAAAGGAGATAAAATCATGGCTCGTAATTCTAAGAAACTCGTACCCGAAGCAAAGGCAGCACTGGATCAGTTCAAGATGGAGGCTGCATCCGAGGTGGGTGTAACCCTCAACCAGAACTATAACGGTGACATCACCGCCCGTCAGGCAGGCTCTGTTGGCGGTCAGATGGTGAAGAAGATGGTCGAGAAGTACGAAAACGATCTGAAGAACAAGTAATTTGATATAACCAAAAAAAGGACTTTCGCAAAAGCGAAAGTCCTTTTTGCTTTGTCAGGACTGCGGATCGTAGGGGATGAAATCTCCGTAGCCGCTGTCATTGTCCTCGCCCACCAACAGATTAGTGGCGGTTACCTGACAGGTGGCGGAAAGATTGCCGCAGGTGATGGTAATGGTAACGCTGCCTGCCTTCTTGGCGGTGAGGTTTCCGCTTTGATCCACACTGACGATGCTGTCGTCCGAGCTGACGTAGGTTAGCGTGGTATCATCGCCCTCATGCTCGGGAATGACGGTGGCAACAATGGTGGCAGTGGGGCTGTTCGTCAGATGCAGGGTGATTTTATTCTTTTCCAGGCTGATGCCGGCATTGGGGTTGGACGGTATGGGCAGAGTGATAATGACTGTGCAGCTTGCACTGTAGGTTCCATCCTGATTGCGCACGGTAACGGTAGTCTTGCCGGCGCAGATGCCGGTTACCAAGCCGCTGGGATCTACTGTTGCGATATCGCTGTCCTCCACCGTGAAGATCAGCGTGGTATCATCTCCCTGATACAGGGGAATGAAGGTGGCAACGATATGGGTAGTGCCGTCAACCTCTGCGGTGACGCTATCGGCACCCAATGTGATGCCTGCGTTTTCGTTCGGCTTCTTTGTAACGGTCACGATGCAGTTTGCCACGTACTTTCCGCCGCCGTTGGCAACGATGATGGTGGCGCTGCCCGCGCTGATAGCGGTAAGATTGCCGTTTTCGTCTACCTTGACGATCAGATCGTTGGTGCTGATAAAGTTCAGCCCTGTATCGTCGTTTTCAAATGCAGGAGTGAAGGTGGCAACGATCTTGCCGGTTTCTCCCTCCATCAGTGTGATCTCGTTTTGATCAAGGGTAATACCGGCGTTGGGGTCAGCCACATCGTTAACGGTCACGCTGCAGCTTGCCTCAAAGCTACCGTTTGCATTCTTGACGGTAATGGTCACGCTGCCGGGCTTGTGAGCGGTCAGCATGCCGCTTGCGTCCACCGAAACGGTGGTGTCGTCCGAGCTTTCATAGGAAAGGGTGGTATCGTCGGTTGAATACTCGGGAATGTAGGTGGCACCAAGCAGTACGCTTGCGCCCTTATCCATGGTGATCTCGGTCTTGTCAAGGGTGATGCCCGCGTTTTCATTTGCCTTTTCGGTGACCTTGACCGTGCAGGTAGCTTCAAAGCTGCCGTCTGCATTTTTGACGGTGATGGTCACGCTGCCGGGCTTGTGAGCGGTCAGCTTGCCGCTTGCGTCCACCGAAACGGTGGTATCGTCCGAGCTTTCATAGGAAAGGGTGGTATCATCGGAGGGGTATTTGGGGATGAAGGTTGCGCTTATCGTGTCGGTCTCACCCTCCATCAGCGTGATCTCGGTCTTGTCAAGAGTGATGCCTGCGTTTTCATTTGCCTTTTCGGTGACCTTGACTTTGCAGGTAGCTTCAAAGCTGCCGTCTGCATTCTTGACGGTGATGGTCACGTTGCCGGGCTTCAGTGCAGTGATGTTGCCGCTTGCGTCTACCGAAACGGTGGTATCGTCCGAGCTTTCGAAGCTCAGTGTGGTATCGTCTGCATCGTAAACGGGAATGAAGGTGGCGGTGATGCGATCACTGCTTTCCGTTTCCAGTGTGATCTCGGTCTTGTCAAGGGTAATGCCTGCATTGGGATCAGCCACCTCAATGACGGTGACGCTGCACTGCGCGCGCAGGGTACCGTCGCTGTTGGTGACGGTGATCACGGCATCGCCGTGCTTGTGGGCGGTCAGCTTACCGGCTTCGTCCACCGATACGATGTCATTGTCGGAGCTGTCAAAGAAGAGGGTGGTATCGTCCGCGGGGAAGAGGGGGATCAGGGTAGCGGTGATCTTATCGATCTGACCCTCGTTCATGGTAATTTCGCTCTTGTCAACGGTGAGCCCCGCATCGGGATCGGGAATGAGCACCGTACAGGTGGTCTTGAATTTTCCGTCCAGTGACTTGACTGTGACGGTGGCAACACCGGGCTTCAGTGCGGTGATCTTGCCCAGACCGTTCACGCTGATGATGCTTGAAGAGGGCGAGAAGGAGATCATGGTGCTGTCATCGGGAAATTCTGTCTTGAAGGTCACCTGCAGGGTGTAGGAGTCGCCGATGCTCAGGGTCAATTCGGTCTTGTCGAGATAAATGCCTGCGTCGGGATCTGCTACGGGAGGCTTATAGGTAACGGTAACAGTGCAGGTTGCCGTATACTCACCGTCAACGTTCTGTACGGTGATTACGGCAGTGCCTTCCTTGACAGCGGTGATCACACCGTTTTCATCCACGGTGGCAACCGAGTTGGCAGAGCTTTGATAATACAGTGTGGTGCTGTCAGTGTCGTACTTGGGAATAAAGATTGCGTGAAGCTGAGTGGAGCTGCCCTCCTCCAGAGAGATCTCGGTCTGCTCCAGAGTCAGAGAAGCGTCAAGGTTCATTCCCTTGGTAACGGTCACGGTACAGGTGGTGCTGTACTTGCCGTCGATGCTCTTGACGGTGATGACCGCAGAGCCGACCTCCTTAGCAAATACGTTGCCCATGCCGCTGACCGTAACAGCGGAGCCGGAAGCCGAATAGATCAGCATGGTGTTGTCGGTTTCAAACTCGGGGATGTAGGTGGCGATCAGCTGGAAGGTGTCGCCGGTCTTGAGAGCAAGCTCGGTTTTGTTCAGGGTGATACCCGCGTCGGGATTGATAACGGGAGCCTTGGCATTGACGGTCACGGTGCAGGTGGCAGTGAAATCGCCCTCTGCGTTCTTCACGGTGATGGTGACGTTGCCTGCCTTCAGCGCGGTGATCCTTCCGCTTTGATCGACAGCTGCAATTTTACTGTTGGAGCTTGTGTAGATCAGAGTCGTGTCGTCGGTGTCATACAGAGGAACAAAGGTGGCGATCAGCTGAAGCGTATCGTCTACGGTCAGCTCTGCTTCGGTTTTATCAAGGGTAATGCCCGCGTCGGGGTTGGGAGTGGGCAGGGTGGAGTCAAAGTCATTCTCTTTCCAGTGTGCATTCACGGTGACAATAAATCCGCCCAGATTATTACCGGAAATACTGTAATCCACGGTGGTGGTGAAGCCGGGCACGGGAACAGTGGAGCTTTCGCCCTGACTTGCCACGTGATACACGCTGTACTTCTGTCCACCTGCCACCATCTGCAAGGGCTTTTCCATAGAGGTTTGCTGCAGCAGAGTTAAGTATTCTTCCAGCGTCAGGTTGTTTTCCTTGATATACTGTGCATGGGGGATCCCCACGTAGCGGAAATACGCGTTGTTGGCATCGTAACCGGTCTGATCCTTCTTGCCGTCGGGATAACGCAGGATAAAGCCGTATTCGGCATAGTGCTGCATCAGCCATGCCGTTTCTGCCTCCGCCTGATGGTTGCCCACGGTGTAGGTGAAGGTACCGTCAAAGAATTTGACAGTGAAGGAAAGACCTGTCTGCAGGTCGCTGTAGCCTGCGGGGGCAATGTCATGCTTGTTATCAAAGAGATCCTGCTGCTCGTCGTTGGTGTGGTACGCATCCGAAACCAGCAGATTTTTGGGAGCCTTGTCGCTTCCTTCGGAAAGAGCGCTATAATAGTCATCCGCCATTTTGGCAAGGGCGTCCAGCGCTTCCTTGGTGAGCTGATGCTTGAAAACGCTGACCAGCAGATGCTCGGAGCCGCTTTCCTTCTTGATGTTCAAAAGGTCGTCGGGCTCGGAAAAGTGCAGCTTGTTCTTGAGATTGACAAGAACAAGGTTGCCCTTGTAGATCGCGCTTTCAAATACGGTCAGATACTGGGTGCGGTCGGGGATGGGATCATCGCCCACGGGAGGCAGATCCTTGGCTATGACGGTGACCGTAACACTTGCCGTATATTTACCGTTGCCGCCGGATACGGTGACGGTGGCGTTGCCCACTGCCAGGGCGGTGATGCAGCCGGTCTCGGAAACAGACACGGTATTTCCTTCGGTGACTGTATAGGTAAGTGCGGTGCTGTCACCCTCAAATTCAGGCACAAAGAGTGCCACGATCTGATGGGTTTGATCCACCTTCAGTGTGCAGGTGTCGCCGGAAGTCAGCGTGATGCCTGCCTTATCGTTGGGAACGGGCTTGTCCGTGCCGGAGGAGCTGCCCTCGTTTTCGGAGCCTTCAATGTCCCCCTGATTGCCGGAGCCTTCGCCGCCGGGGTTCTGGTTTCCGCCGGGGGTTTCGGGATTTTGATTGTTTTCGCCGCTGTCAGTGCCAAGATCGTTGCCGCTGTTCTTTTTGGAGTCACCGCAGGCAACGGTGGAGGCGATCAGCAGAGCTGCCAAAAACAGAGCCAAAGCCTTCTTTTTCATATAAAGATCCTTTCTTTCGTTGGGATTTGGAATAAACAACTTTACATAATACAGTATACCGCAGAATCCCCTGTTTGTCAAGGGCTCTGCGGTACTCGGTTTGTGAACGATATGAAAACAATTTGTGTATTTTTGCGCATCTCAGTCGATGTAGGGATGTGTACGGATAAACTGCATCATAGCAACAAGTCCCGCATCGTTGAGGGAAACACCGTCATCGGTGTAATCGCTTCTCAGATAGCCTGTGGCTTCGTCCCTAAGAGCGCAGGCAGTGTCCAGGAAGAAGACGCGGTCTGTTTCGGCATGCAGCTCGGTGGCAACGTGAAGCATCGTGCTGTTGAAGAGGTTGATGGCATCGTTTGTGGCGTGTCGGTACGCATATGGGGTGTTCTCTCCCAGCGGCAGCACCGACTGCAAAAGGATCACGGTGTCAGGGGATGCCTTGAGAATCGAACTGATCAGCGTGCGCCAGATCTCGGCAGTTTCACTGTCGGTCAGGGCGTATTCGCGGTTGACTCCTCCGTCCAGTCCGATGGAAATAACAAGGATGTCGGGCTTGAAGTGCTCAGCGGTCTTGTCGATGGTATGGGAAACCCAGTATCGATCGCCGTCAGCCACGTCCACCATGACTGCCAGCGTGTTGATAAGCTTGAAATTCAGCTTCATGTCGGTGGCAGAGCCCCAGACCTTCTCGCCGGGATTTTTTAAAAGCACACTGTTTTTTAGCCCTGCGATCTGAGTGTCTGCCAGAAAGGTGAGACGGGAAACGTATTTGTCACCCTTGTCGGGAGCGGGGGGCAGCTCCACAGCGTCGCTGCTTTCGGGATACACGATGCCCGCATCCTCGTAGGCACCCTCAACGGTTACCACGTAGTAGCCGCAGTTGCTGCCCGAAATGGTGTACGCCATGGACTGCGGTACCTGCAAGCCATCCGTAAGGAAATCGGCGTATACGCTGTAAACCGCACCCTCTGCGGTGGTGATCACAAGGGGAGAATCAAAGGTTGCTTTGGAGATCAGAGTATGGTATTCTTCCAAGCAGAGGTTGTTTGCGGATATGTATTCCGCATGGGGCTTGCCCACGTAGCGCATATGCCATATCTCGGCGCCATAGCCCGTCAGAGCGGTTTTTTCTTCGGTATAGCGCCAGATCAGACCGTATTTATGGGCATTGTCCTTTAACCATTTATATTCATCGGCAACGTTCTTATCCGAGAAGGAATAGGCACCTCCGTTATCACCGAAGAAGTTGACGTCCACCGCAAGACCCGTATGATGCTCGGAGGCACCCACCGGTGCAACGTACTTGGCAACGTAGTCGGGACCGTATTTGGGGTCTGCCATGTATTCGTCGATCAGAGACTGCTGGTAGCTTGCATCGCGGTAGGCGGAGTAAATGTGAAGATTCTTGTCGCTGGGCAGTGCCGTCTGCATATCATGGGAAAGATGGGCAAGTGCGTCGACGGTCTGCGCAGTCAGATACATTTCGTATTTTGCGGTCACCAAATCCTTGGCAAGATTGGGGTCAGTGATGGATTTTTTGATCAGTACAAGGTCGGTAGCCGCCAGCGTCGCATCGAAGCGGTATTCCTTATTGACAAGGATCAGCTCACCCTTGCTGACCGAAAGCGGGATGTGGGGAATGGTGATGAAGGGAGTGGTCGGCAGGGGATCGTCCTTCGGGGGCTCAACGGGAGGATTGGGATCGTTTTGTGAACCGTCAACGGGCGTGGAGCCGTCCATCGGGTCACTGCCATCAACGGGCTTGCTTCCCTCTGTGCCGGGAAGGGAAGGATCGTTGTCCTGCTCTTTGTCGGGGGGTTGGTTATTCGTGCTCTCGTTGTCATCAACCTGCAGATAGACCTTGATGGATTCAAAGCATCCTGTAAAGGAAATGGTCAGAAATAAACAAAGGATCAGCGCAGAAAATCGGTGGATTTGTTTCATGAGGCTTCCTTTCTCCGTATATGTGATCGTTTGCCGCTGCCGCGGTGCGTGATTTTATCTGCCTTCATTATACCCGATCCTCCTCTGTCTGTCAATGGTAAAAAAAGATTTCGTTTGAAAGGCAGCGAAAAAAAGAAAAGACTTCCTGCCGAAAAATACGGAGAAAAGTGTTTACAAATCGCGGCGTTTGTGTTAAAATGAAACGGTATAGATTTTGTTGAGTGAGGAGTAACCTATGCAAGATCAACATAAAACAAACGACTTTTGGGGGCAAACGCTCCTGCCCTTTATAAAAAAAGCAAAGTGTGTGCTGGGAAAGTTCTTTTTAAGGACCTCTTTTGGACAGTGCCTTCTGATCGCTGCGATCACGGTGGTCATTTTGGAGATGCTTGGCTTTCAGTCTCCCCTTCAGGGATTGCTCTATCCCTTTACGCATCCCATCGCCTTTTTGATCAACACATTTTTGATTGCGCTGACCTTTTCCATCGCTACGCCCTTTAAGCGCAGGTATTTCGGCTATCTTGTGCTGTTCGTCTTTTGGCTGGCGCTGGGTATTGTCAACTGCGTGCTGCTGAGCATGCGTGTGACTCCCTTTGAGGCAGCCGATCTTTACATCATCACCACCGGCTTTTCCATCATTACGGTCTATTTGAAGACCTGGCAGATCATCGCCATCGGAATTGCCATCGGACTGTGCTTGATCGCTCTGGGGGTTGCGTTCTTCAAGGTACCCAAAACCGAGCTGCGCTCGGCAAAGGACAGCCTCATTGCGATCGTGTCGCTGATCGTTCTGACCTGCGGAACCATCATCTCGTTGCGTATGACCGGCGTGGTCCCGAGAACGGTTCCCAATATTGCCGATGCCTACAAGGATTACGGCTTTGCATACTGCTTCACCATGGGCTTCATCGACCGCGGCATCAACGAGCCGGAGGATTACAATGCGGATCTGATCGGCGAGATTTCCGATCTGATCGGCAAGGCGGATGATCGTCCTCAAAAGACCCCCAACGTGATCTTTGTGCAAATGGAATCCTTCTTTAACGTCAACCGCTTGGAGGGCGTTACCTATTCCAAGCAGCCTATGCCGAATTACGTAAATCTCATGGAGAATTACCCCAGCGGTTATCTGACGGTGCCGAGCATCGGCGCGGGAACCGCCAACACCGAATTCGAGGTGCTGACCGGCATGAGCCTTGACTATTTCGGAATGGGCGAATATCCCTATAAATCCGTCCTGCGTAACAGTGCCTGCGAGTCACTGGCGACCATGTTCAAGGATTGCGGCTATACCGCCCATGCGATCCATAATCATTCGGGAACCTTCTACGCTCGTAACACGGTGTATCCCAACCTTGGCTTTGATACCTTTATCTCCTCTGAATTTATGCCGAATATCGAGCGAAACGTACTGACCTGGGCAAAGGACAAGGTGCTTACCGAAGAGATTGTGCGTGCCCTTGACAGCACCGAAAATACATCCGACTTTGTATTTACCGTGTCGGTACAGGGACACGGACGGTATCCCACCGAGTATTTGGATTACGAGCGTCACGTCACCATTACCGACGGTATTTCCGATACCGAGGAAAAGAACCGCTACGAATATTTCGTCAATCAGATGTACGAAATGGACGCCTTTATCGGTGCGCTGACAGAAGCGGTCACCGAGCGCCGCGAGGAAACGGTCATCGTATTCTACGGCGACCATCTGCCCAGTCTTGGCATCGAGGATGACGATCTGAATGAACAGACGGTTTATCAGACCGAATATGTGATCTGGAGCAACTATACTCCCGAAAATCCTCTTCCCGACAGAGATATCAGCACCTATCAGCTGGGTGCTTACGCAATGCGTCAGCTCGGTATTACCACCGGCGTGACCAATCGCTTCCACAACTATTATTTTGACCTTGAAAGCTATGACGAGGACGACTGGAACCGCCGTCTGCACGCCCTGCAGTACGATATGCTGTACGGTAACTATTATATCTACGGTGCAAAGAATCCCTTTAAGAGAAGTGACATGAGAATGGGCGTTGTGGATATTCTGGTCACCGACTGCGAGCTGGACGGTGAGCAGGCGATCGTCAGAGGCAATTATTTCACCGAGTTCAGCGTGGTGTATGTCAACGGAGAGGCACTGGAGACGCGTTTTGTGTCCCCCACCGAGCTGATCGTCACCGAGGGTGAAGAGATCACAAAGGGCAAAAAGCTGAAGGTGGTGCAGGTGGCAACCGACATGACAAAGCTCGGCTCCTCCAATCAGATCACCGTTTCGTAGGTATAGGAACCCTTTCACCGGAGATAATAGATAGGGGAAAGGGAAGTGATCAAATGAAAAAATGCAGTTTGCATACGGTGCTTTGGTGTGCCGCAGGAATGCTGACACTGATCGCTGTGGTCGGTATGGCGATGGCAGGATGGATCCGCTATCGCAAAAAGCAAAGACTGCTCGGCTGCTCAAAGGACGCTATGCAGTTTGTAGGCAATATGCTTCTGTATGCCGCCGGCGAGAAAAGACAGTAACCAAACGTGTGAGTAAGCTCCCGCATCCGATAGATGCGGGAGTTTTTTTGCCCAAATTCCCGATTGTTTACAATTTGTTCATATTTACCCCCTCCTGCTTTGCTATCCTATAAGGTAGAATTAAGGGAGGTGACAGATATGGAAAAGTGGGTAAATGCCTTTAAGAGCGACATGAAGATGGCAGCACGCACGGTGAAGAGCGGCTTTAAGACTTATTTTTCCTTGTTTGTTGCTCTGTTCTTGATCCAGACGCTGTTTGGTATTGTCGGCGTATCCGAGCACAACAGCCGAAGTGCCGAGCGAGACGCCATTGTCAAAAAGTACGATTGCCATATTGAACTGACCAATCTGAATGACTCGGATCACTATCATCTGATCAATACTGAGGGGGCAACGCCCAATCCTTATTTTGAGGTGATCTCCTACGGTATGGAAAACGGCTCGCACACCACGGGGATTCGATTTTTGGGGGATGTGGAGGATCAGCTGCAGTCCTTTTTGCTGGATTTTGAGGAGATATTTGAGCGAGGGGTCATCTGTCACCGTACACCGCTTTACGAATACGATGCCGGCGGCGTAGGGGACAGCGTGCGCTATGCGATCTTTCTGATCTTCCTGGGCGGAATCAGCTGGATTCTGCTTGCGATCTTGAATAATATCCGCATCAATCATTTCAAATTCGGTTACGGCATTTATATGTCCTTTGGAGCGGATTTCAAACGACTCTCCCGCATCATCATTTGCGAGATGCTGTACATACTGATCTTGACCTATCTTCCCGCCATGCTGCTTGCCGAGGCATCGGTATCGATCATGACCCTTTTGGCAGGCGGAAAGCTGTATTTTTCGATCGTTCCGCTTTTGGTGGCGTTTGGCATTCCCTTGATCGTGATGCTGCTCGCGGGCACCTTTTCGGTCCGTTTCCTGTCAATGCGCCGCCCGAGTGACGTTCTGATGGCGCAGGACAACAGCAACCACGTATCCTCTCCCAGACGCAGCAAGATGCTGTTTGCGGAGAAGTTTCCACCGGTACCCGAGATGCTTTCTCTGTGGCGGTTCCGAACGTACGCCCTACGGCTGGTGGCATCCGCAACCTTCTTTGCGCTGTTGTTTACCTGCGGTATCTATGCGATTTCGTTCTATGATCGCACGGAGAATTACCCGGAGCCCCAGTATACCGTTTCTCTTGCCGTGCCGGACGATGCCTTCGCTGCCGAAATGGACTCGCTGGAAGGCGTAACGGTGCTCAGTGCAGGCAAAACGCAGGCGTCTGATCTCAATTCACACATTCTTGTGAAGGAGGATGCTGTTCTGGATGGCAGTGCGTTTGAACGTCCTGCCTATGCTTCGGATCTGCTTGCCACCGAAAACGTGGTGTACCGTGCGGCGGATGCAGGGCTGCCTTCGGCGCTGACCGAGCATTACGGCTATCATGTTTCGGGAGATCCCACGCGGATTGTGAATGAGGATGACTGCATCATTCTTTCCGAATCGATCGCCAGCACGGCTGTGTTGGATGTGCAGGTGGGAGATACCGTGTACATTGCTCTCTTCGGTGCACAGACCGGAAAATTTCACGAGCATGAGGCGTACGACAGTAGCGCGATGCTGCGCTTGAGGCTGAAATATTACAGCTTTGTGTACAGAGCCTTTACAGTGGCAGCGATCATCCACGATGAGCCTGACCGTAGCGGCCTTTGCGTGTATCTGCCAAAGGACGTATACGCCGATATGACAAACGAAGAGGTGACAGAATGGTCGGTCTATTTGGATGCCGATCTGTCAAACAGTGAATTCGAGGCGGCAGATACGAAGGTGCGCAGCTTGGTGGACGGACACTATACGGCAACTCTGCGTGATCATGACACCCGAACCTATCGAAATCTTAGCGCCGTCTGCAATCACACGGCAGTCTATACGGCTATGTTTTTTGTGATCCTGGCGTTGGTCCCGCTGATCTGGTTCTTCTCGCTGATCCTATTTAACAGGAAGCGCCAGGGAGAATTTGACGTCTACCGAGCGTTGGGGGCGCAGGCGAAGGACGTTCGCCGTATCTTTTTGCAGGATGGCGCGGTGTACGCCGTGTTGGGCGGACTTTTGTACGCTCTGACGGCACCGCTATGTACCAAGGGGCTTTTTGCGGTGCTGACCTCGAATAAATTTTATATTTTGTTCTTGCCGTCCTATTTGGATAAGGCGGTCTATCTCAGTCCCCATCCCGCTCTTTGGGTGTATTTAACGGGTGCGTTGCTTATGGCAGCTTCTGCGTTTCTGGCATGCTACCTGTCCTATCGTAACTATAACAAACAGCAAAGCGAACATATTTCTGAAAGCTTTTCGGAGGAGGAATGACTTTTGTCTGCAATCTTGGAAACAGTTGATCTGATCAAGCTGTATAAACAGTCCGACAAGAAAATATATGCGGTCAACCGCGTTAATTTGAAGGTGGAGGACGGCGAATTTATCGCCATCATCGGTGCCTCAGGCTCGGGCAAAAGCACGCTTTTGCAGATCATGGCGGGACTGGACCGTCCCAGCTCCGGCAGCGTGAAGATCCGCGGAAACGATCTTTGCGCGATGGGCAGCGACGAGCTTGCCCGCTTCCGCGGCAGATTCGTGGGATTCGTATTCCAGAAACACAATCTGATCCCGCAGTTTACGGCGCTGGAGAATATCCTCATTCCCACCACCATGTGTAATATCGAAGATTTTCGGTATGAGGAGCACATCAAAAAGCTGATCAGCCATTTGGGGCTGGCGGACCGTTTGCACCACCTGCCCAGCGAGATGTCGGGCGGTCAGCAGCAGAGAGTTGCCATTGCAAGAGCGATGATCAACCGTCCGCAAATTCTGTTTGCGGATGAGCCTACGGGTAATCTGGATCACGAGAACGCCAAAGAGGTGCTGGATCTGATGCTGGAAACGGCTGCATCCATCGGTCAGACTATCGTGATGGTCACCCACGACCTTTCCATCGCAGAGCGGGCAGATAAGATCTACCGAATGTCGGACGGAGAGCTGTTTCTTTATAAGGACAAGGACGGATACCGTCGAAACTCCTATGAAGAGAACGCCGTTCGGATCCGTGAGATCATGGCATAGGTGTCATAAGACTATCGAGAACCGAATACATTTGAATAGACTAAGAGGCTGTTGTGAGGTACGACAGCCTTTCTTGTTACGAAATTGTGAACAAATTGAAAATTATTTTTTATTTTTTTGTAACCAAATAACACGAACAGGTATTAACCGAATGTAAGCCTATCGTATAGGCTTGCGAAGGCATGCAAAGGAGCAAGAGATGAGCAGTTTTCGAATCGTAACAGATTCCTCCTGCGACCTGTCTGCAGAGCTGGCGACCAAAATGAATCTTGTGGTGATGCCTCTGACCGTAGCGATCAACGGTTATCACTATCGGAATTATCCGGATGGAAGAGATATTTCAACCGAGGCGTTTTATCAGATCCTACGGGATAAGAAATCCTCCCCTGCGACCTCCGGCATGAACGTTGCCGAGTTCACGCAGATCGCGCAGCAGATCCTCAGCGAAGGAGAGGATATTCTGTATATAGGATTGTCCTCACAACTCAGCGGAACCTATCCGGTGGGCGTGTCGGCACTTCGTTTGTTGCAGAAGCAATATCCCGAGCGAAAGATCATGACTGTTGATTCGCTATGTGTTTCGTCGGGGCAGGGTCTCTTGTGTCAGCTTTGTTACCGCCGTCAGGCGGCAGGTGATACTCTTGAAGAGGTTTGGCGATTTGCCGAAGGCATAAAAACACAAATCGTCCATACCTTTATGGTGGATGACCTGCGTTCCCTCCGTAAGGGAGGCAGATTGTATGCGGCAAGGGAAATTCCCGGTCAGTCGCTGAACGTAAAGCCGCTTTTGCATGTGGATAATATGGGCAGGCTCGTTACCTTGGGAAAGGTAAGGGGCAGAAAAGCTGCCATCGAAGCTATCGCAAATTCAGTAGAAAATAACATTCTGGACACTTCCGGCGTGGTGATCGGTCATGGAGGCTGCCTGCGGGATGCAGAGCATTTGGTATCGCTTCTTGCGGATCGTGGGATCCAAGAAGCCCGGATTGAAGAGATCGGACCCGTGGTGGGAGCGCATAGCGGCGTCGGTGCACTGGCGTTGTTTTATCTGGGAAAAGTGAGGTAACTTATGTGTAAGACGATTGACGGTAAGCTGTTTGGTACCATGGTAATATCCGGTGCCAATATGCTGGACAATGAAAAAGAGACGATCAACGCATTGAACGTCTTTCCTGTACCGGACGGTGATACCGGCTCCAATATGGGAATGACCATCGGTGCGGTGCGAGATAAAGCGGATACACTGGCGGAGGGTGTGGGCGAATGCGCACATCAGATCGCAGATATCATGCTGATGGCGGCAAGAGGAAACTCGGGTGTCATTTTGTCTCTGTTTTTCAAGGGCTTTGGCAAATCACTGAAAAACCGCAAGGAAGCCGACTCGGCAGCTGTTGCCAAGGCATTCCAGACCGGTGTGGAATCCGCTTACAGCGCGGTCATGAAGCCCCAGGAGGGCACCATTCTGACCGTTATGCGCGTAGCGGCAGAGAAGGGTACCGAAAAGGCAGCAGAGGAATTCAAGGACGATCCTGCAGCACTGCTCTCCTATATGCAGGAGGTGGCGGTCGATACGCTGAACCAGACCCCTGAAATGCTGCCCGTTTTGAAGCAAGCAAACGTAGTGGATGCCGGCGGTGCAGGCTTTGTTTCCATCCTGAACGGTATGATCTCCGCGCTGAACGGCAAGTTCGTTGAGTTCACCGGTCAGTCCGAGGGAACCGCAAACGAAGCAAACTTTGCCGATTTCAATACCGAAGATATTAAATTTGCATATTGCACTGAGTGTATCGTCAGCAAGTCGGATGCCTTCAAGGGCCCCGGCACGGCAGGTGCCTTCAGAACCTTCTTAACGGGCCTTGGTGACAGCCTTGTGTTTGTGGACGACGATAACATCATCAAGATCCACGTGCATACCAACGATCCCGGTTTCGTTCTGACCAAGGCGGTGACCTATGGTAATCTGGTGACCGTTAAGATCGAAAATATGAAAAATCAGCACACCTCTCTCAGCCGCGATTCCGTCAAGGCAGACATCAACGTGGAATCCGAGCCTCAGCCGCTTAAGAAGTTTGGCTTTGTTGCGGTGGCAAACGGCGAGGGTATTGCCGATACCTTCCGCGATCTGGGTGCCGATGAGCTGGTTTACGGCGGTCAGACCATGAACCCCAGTCTCGAGAGCATTCT
>SVRH01000038.1 GCA_015064925.1 Oscillospiraceae bacterium
GGTCAGTACGTTCAGAACTGCCTGCGTGCCAACGATCTGGGAGGAGGGCGTTACAAGGGGAGGATTGCCCGCGTCTGCACGCACTCTCGGAACCTCTTCCAGACATTCGGTCAGCTTTTCCAGCTTGCCCTGCTGCTGGAGCTGGGAGATCAGGTTGGAAAGCATACCGCCGGGAACCTGGTAGAGCAGTGCGTTTACGTCGACCTTCAGCACCTTGGGGGTCATCAGACCACTTTCGAGATACTTGTCGCGCAGGGTAGTGAAGTACTTGCTGATGACGTTCAGCTTGTCCAGATCCAAACCGGTGTCTTAGGGGGTGCCCTGCAGAGCAGCTACCAGAGGTTCTGTGGGAGGCTGGGAGGTGCCCATTGCCATGGGAGACATTGCGGTGTCTACGATGTCAACGCCTGCTTCGATGGCCTTGATGGCAGTCATGGAAGCAAGACCGCTGGTGTAGTGGGTGTGCAGCTCCAGAGGCAGATCGGGGAAATCCTTCTTGATCGCCTTGACCAGCACTTCTGCATCAAAGGGCTTCAGAAGACCTGCCATGTCCTTGATACAGATGCTGTCTGCACCGATGTTGACCAGCTTTCTGGTGTAGTCAACGTAGTACTCGGGGGTGTAGGTTTCGCCCGTGGTGTAGCTGATAGCTACCTGCACGTGGCCGCCTTCCTTTTTGGTGGCGCGGATTGCGGTCTCAAGGTTTCTGGGATCGTTCAGCGCGTCGAAGATACGGAGAATATCGATACCGTTTGCGATGGACTTCTGTACGAAGTATTCCACCACGTCATCGGCATAGTGACGGTAACCGAGGATGTTCTGACCTCTGAAGAGCATCTGCAGCTTGGTGTTCTTGACCTCAGCACGGATCTTTCTCAGTCTTTCCCAGGGATCTTCGTTCAGAAAACGAAGGCAGGAGTCGAAGGTCGCGCCACCCCATGCCTCGATGGCATGGTAGCCGATCTCATCCATCTGCTTGAGAACGGGCAGCATTTCTTCGGTGGTCATACGTGTTGCGATCAGAGACTGATGGGAGTCACGAAGGACCGTTTCACAAATTTTAACTTTAGCCATTCCGTTGAATCCTGTCTTTTGCGATTTAGCAATAAGACTTCCTTTCTATGAAAATAGAGTAATAGATTATTTAAAGAGTGCGAGGAATACGCCTGCTGCCACGGCAGAACCGATAACGCCTGCCACGTTGGGGCCCATAGCGTGCATCAAGAGGTAGTTGTTGGAGTCGTACAGACGGCCAACGTCCTGAGAAACACGTGCTGCCATGGGAACGGCGGATACACCTGCGGAACCGATCAGAGGATTGATCTTTCCACCGGTGAGCAGGCACATCAGTTTACCGAACAGTAGACCTGCAATGGTAGCAAATACGAATGCAGTCAGACCGAGGACGATGATGTAAAGGGTGCTGGGGCTGAGGAAGTTCTGCGCATTGGCAGTTGCACCGACGGAAACACCGAGGAAGATGGTCAGAACGTTCATCAAACCGTTCTTAGCTGTACCGGAAAGACGGTCGGTCACGCCACACACGTTCAAGAGGTTACCCAGCATCAGGAAGCCGACCAGAGGTGCGGCGTCGGGAACGATCAGGGTAACGACAGCCATAACCAAAATGGGGAAGAGGATCTTTTCGGTCTTGGAAACGGGACGCAGATTGCTCATACGGATCTTGCGTTCCTTTTCGGTGGTCAGCAACTTCATGAAGGGAGGCTGGATGATCGGGATCAGCGCCATGTAAGAGTAGGCGGCAACTGCGATCGCACCGAGCAGGGTGGGAGCAAGGGTCTTGGTAACGAGAATTGCGGTAGGACCGTCCGCACCACCGATGATACCGATGGAAGCGGCTTCGTTGGGAGCAAAGCCCAGCAGCAGTGCGCCGATGAAGGCGAAGAAAACACCAAACTGTGCCGCAGCACCCAGAAGCAGGGTCTTAGGATTAGCGATCAGGGGAGAGAAGTCGGTCATGGCACCAACGCCCATGAAGATCAGCGAAGGATAGATACCGAGCTTAACGCCCAGATACAGAATATCGATCAGACCGCCCTTTTCAATGACCTCTTGCATGACGAAGTCAGAGCCGTCCTCGTGAATGAACAGATCCATGTGGATGAGTTCCGCGCCGGGCAGGTTGGCAAGCAACATACCGATGGCGATGGGGAGAAGAAGCAGCGGTTCAAACTGCTTTACGATTGCCAGATAGACAAGCACACCGATGATACAGTACATCACCAGCGTCTGCACGATGGCAACGGTGTCCCCGCTACCGAACAGCTTGGCTATACCTGTGGTAGCAAGAAAATTTTGGATTGTTTCTAGCATGATTCAGTCTACCTCGTGATCCGATCAGTTAAGGGTTGCCAGAGTGTCACCGCTGTTGACAGAGGTACCCTTTCCACAAACGGTAGCGATCACGCCGTCAGCAGGAGAAACGATGTCGTTTTCCATCTTCATTGCTTCCAGAACGCAAATTACGTCGCCTGCCTTCACGGACTGACCTGCAGTAACCTTTACGGCTACAACGGTACCGGGCATGGGAGCTTCAACCTTGGTAGCGCCTTCTGCGCCGGCAGGAGCGGCCTTGGGAGCGGGTGCTGCGGCAGGTGCGGGAGCGGCTGCGACGGGTGCAGGAGCAGCCACGGGAGCGGGAGCTGCAACGGGGGCGGATGCACCGCCTGCCAGCTCTTCAACTTCTACAATATAGGTATTTCCGTTAACGTTTACACTGAATTTTCTCATGATTAAAATCTCCTTGAATTATTTCTTGTTCCAAGCTTGCTTGGTGTTGGTCTTACGGAAGGATACTACACGGAAAGAACCTACCGGCATATCCATGCAGAGGGAAACGGCTGCGGTGATG
The DNA here is from genome assembly GCA_015064925.1 of Oscillospiraceae bacterium. Lineage (GTDB taxonomy): Bacteria > Bacillota > Clostridia > Oscillospirales > CAG-272 > SIG655. The sequence continues at coordinate 2,873 of SVRH01000038.1, forward strand.
GCTGCAACCAGTTCTGCGTCGTCGCTTGCTGCGGGAGCAGCAGCGGCTGCGGGCGCCGCAGGAGCGGCTACGGGAGCAGCGGGTGCCTTGGGAGCGGGAGCGGGCTTTGCTTTCTTTTCCTTGGTTCCGGAGGTTGCGATCTTACCGAAGATGGCAAGAATGATCCAGATGATGATCAGAACCGAAAATACGATGCCCATGCCGAGCAGTGTGGTCTCAAAACCCAGGGACAGAGCAGAGCCGTAGACCTTTACGTCAATGCTTGCGGTTTTGCCTGCATTGTTGGTAAAGGTGATGGTGGCATTTCCCTCGCCCACGGGAACGATCTTGTTGGTTTTGAGATCGAAGGTAGCAACCTTCTCGTCGGAGGAAACTGCGGAGACGATTTTGCCTTCACTGAGCTTCACTGCAACGGGATCGTCATCGGCGATCAAAACAGTGCTCTCGGCTGTTGCGGTAAGTTTGCTTTTCTGTTGTTCTTCATTCTGTTGCTGATCTTCTTCGGGGGTGGTCGCTGTTACGCAAAGTCCGAGAGAAGCAAAGAGAAGAACGACTACCGTCAGCAGAGATAAAATTCTCATTTTCTTCATGTCTGCACCTCGTATCACAGAGGCAGATTGCCGTGCTTTTTATAGATCTCGCCGGTTGCCTTGGAGGAGAGCATTTCCAGAGCGGAAGCTACACGGTAGCGAACGTCAGCCTTTTCAATGATATCGTCGATATCGCCGTTTCTGGCAGCGGCAACAGGGGAAGCGACTTTGGTCTTCCATTCATCGGTGATCGCCTTCTTTTCGGCGATGGGATCATCGGCAGCAAGGATCTGCTCGCCGTATACGAAATCAACGGCAGCCTCGGTGGGCATGACGGAGATGATCGCATCTTCGGTGGCAAATGCTACGTCGGCACCCAGTGCCTTGGAGCCCAGCAGAGTGTAAGCCTGACCGTAAGCCTTGCCGGTCACAACGGTCACCTTTGCGTTGGTGGAGGAGGCGTACGCCATTGCCAGTCTTGCAAGAGCGGCAGAGAAGGGAGCCTTTTCTGCTTCCGCGGTAACGGTCAGTCCTTCGCAGTCAACCAGAGTGACGACGGGAATGCTGAAGCTGTCGCAGAAGGAGATAAATTTGGCTGCCTTGTTGGCACCTGCGGGAGTCAAAGCTTCTGCAGCGCTGACAACACCGACAGTAATGCCTGCCACGGTGCCGAGTACGGTCTTAACGTCCTTGCCGTACGCTGAGGACAGTTCAATGGCACTTGCGTTGTCAAGCAGCTCTGCGGCGACGTCACCGGTGATGGCACGGCCGGGATCGTCTACGGTCTCGGTATAAGCGGTGCCTTCCACATTGTTGGAGGGAAGCAGGCAAATGATCTTCTTTGCTTCCTTAATGGCACAGCCAGCGCAAGCGGCGCTGAGAGCGATGGAGCCGTTTTCGAGAGCAGCCTTGATGCTACCTGCATTTTCCATGCCCTTAGCCTTCAGGGCGATGGGAGAGTTAACAAAGTACTTGCCGCTTTCTTCCGCGCCGATCACAACGTCAGCCATGGAAGCGATGGTGGCAAGCGAACCGGTGCAGTTACCTGCCACGATTGCGATTTGAGGAATGATACCGGAAGCCTTTGCGGAAGCCTTCATGATGGCGCCGTAGCCTGCCAGTGCGGAAACACCTTCCAGCACCTTAGCACCGGCAGAGTCCAGAATAGCAACGACAGGAGCGCCTGCCTTCAGGGCTGCATCGTATACTGCGACGATCTTCTTGGCGTGTGCTGCGCTCATGGCACCCTTCATTCTGCTAAAGTCCTGAGCATAGGCAAATACCAGACGGCCTTCCACAGCGCCGTAACCGGTTACAACGCCTTCAAATGCGTTATCGGCGGCATCGTCGAATTCAGTGGTTGCGCATTTAACAAATCTGCCTGTTTCTACAAAAGTACCCTCGTCGAAGAGAAGACACAGGCGGTCATACGAAGCTCCTTTATTTTCAAGGAGTGCTTTGTACTCGCTGAGGGTTTCCTGCTTGATTTTGTTCATACAGTTCTCCGTTCCCGGCAACGTTACATTTTCAGATGCCTTTCGGTTGCCGACAAAAGTCATCTGGGGGCACTTGACATCATTGTACCCCAATCAAAATCATTATACTATATTTGTCGGATTTTAGCAAGAGATATTTTGAATAAATTATGAACTTTTTTTGATTTTATTATATAAAAAAACACCGCCCGAGAAACGGACGGTGAATATGTATCAATCTTTGTTGGAGCCCTTTGCAAAAATCGTTTTTACGGGTTCTTTGCGGAAAAGATGGATCAACAGCTCTTCAACGGTAGCAAGTCCCGATATAGTGCAACCAATGGCTGCAAGCACTGTGGAGCAGGAGAGATTGATATAAAAGGGAATGGTGAACACTGCAAAGCCGGTGAGCTTGTTCAGATAGGTGTGCAGAGAGGCAAATCCGCGATGCTTGACGGCGAATACCGTGTAAGAAACGATACGCAGCGCGATAATGATCGCAACGGTAATCCAAATGCCGAGGGGCAGACGCTTCCAAAGTGTGGGGAAGATCTTGAGCAGCATGACGGAGTTAAAACTCAGGTCAGCAATGCTGTCAAGGGTTGCGCCGAGGGCGCTGGTGTTATTGGTTGCGCGTGCGATCCAACCGTCTAAGAGGTCGCTGAATCCGCAAAGCGCATACAGTATGAAGAACCACTTGGAAAAGGGACGGGTAAAGATCATGCACGCAGCCCCGACCAAGCGCAGAGAAGTTATGATATTGGGCAGATGCCGGATCCAATTGGCACCGCTCCGATTTTGTTTCATGTTCCGTTCGCTTCCTTTTTCTGTTAATCTACAAAAATATTTTTTGCTATTGTATCACGATAAAATTGAGAATTCAAGGGTTTTTTTAAATATAATTGTAAATAAAAAATGAACAGAATCGTTTTTGATCCTGTTCATTGGTTTTAACGGTGGGAAGACTCTGAAAATGCCATCAGCTGCTTTGCGCATCGATAGGCGGATTCGTAATCGCCGGTAGATTTACAACAATGCTCCAAATCTTTAAAAATCTGCATTAAGAAGGGGACCGAAATCTCGCTTTTTTCCCGATCGCGTATGATTTCCTGCAACAGAGTCTTTGCTCGTTCGTAATTATATCGTGCCATGGAGAGTCTTGCATTGATATGACGGCGATAGTGAATCGTTTCAATAGATAGACTGTCGTAGATAATTGCGGCGTTTTCAATGCTGCCGCCCGAAATAAGGTCGATGATCTGACGGTACAAAAGGGATTCGTGAACCTGTCGCATCTGCTCCGGAAAGCGGCTTTTGTGATATTCCGAAATGGACCGTGGGTTTTCAATGGAATTTAGATAATACTCGATCTGCATTCTTTCATCCTGTGAGTATAGGGAATGCTCCGCATACTGCTTTGCCAGGAGCAGATCCGACTTTGCGCTTTCCAAATAGCCCACCTCAAAGTTTTCCTTGCCGCAATTGAGATAACAGATCGTCAGCACATGCTTGATCTCATCATCCGGATCTTCGCAAAACGGCTCACAAAGACGAATACAGTCCCGATACCGCTTTTCGTACAGAGCTGTTCGGATCTTGGGCATGGCAGCGTAGATCAGATATTTTTGAAGATCGTCATCTTCGGAAAGGAAATATCCTGCATCCACAGCCAGTGCCTCGGCAAGATATTGCAGGGTGGCAAGGGAAGGGTTGCCACTGCCACGTTCGATCTGACAGATCATGTTGCGGGAGGTGAACTCACCGGCGAGTTCACCTTGTGTCATGCCGCGCAGAGTGCGTAGCTTCTTTAATTTTTCACCGATTGTCAACTCAGACCTCTCAGTTTAAAAGAGCAGCTGCCTGCGCGTCGGTGAGAAGCAGGCTGTCTTCGGTCTGCTTTTGCATCTGTGCTGCCTTTTGTGCCAGCTCTGCTTTTTGTTGTTCGATCAGCGCACTGACCTGCGCCTCAAGCTCGGTCTTGGTACTTTCAAATACGCTAAAGTAGCTTTCGGAAAGCTCAGAGAGCAGTCGCTCGGCGCGCTCTGCACGCTGCTGCATCTTATCCTCAAAATTCTTTTTGATGACGGTTGCTTCTTCCACAGCACCCATTTTGATCAGCTTAGCGGTGTTGTTTGCTTCTCGGATGATCTGCTCTGCTGTGCGATTTGCCTGCAGGATGACCTCTCCCAGTCTTGACTGCAGAATTTCATCGGTAACTGCCACGTTGGGAATGGCGGCAGCTTGCGTGCGAAGGGATTCGCTTTCCATTTGAAGCGCTGCATATTCCGCCTTCAAGGCTTCAAATTCGATGAGTAGCTGACCGTAATCACCCTCGGTATCAGCCTCTTCTTCAGAGTTTGCTGTAGACTTGGCATCCTTGAGTGCGCTGTTTTCAGCCTGCAGCTCGTTGATCTCACACTGCAGCTTGTTGACCTGCTCATGCAAGGACTTTGTTTCGTCGGTAAGATCACGAATATTTAAGTCTTTTTCGCTAAGTGCATCGGAAAGCGATTGGGTATCTTGAAGCAAGTCCCGGAGCTTTGCCTCAGCAGCGCTGCAGGCTTCACTCAGTCGGTCATACTCCGCATTCTTCTCGGAAAGTGCAGCTTTGGACTGCGATAATTCTTTTTCGTTATCGGAAAGCATCTGCTCCAGCTCGTTGATGGTGGAGATGCTCTGTAAAAGCTGCGCTTCTTTTTCGGAAAGAGTATCCTCCAACTGCTTAATGCGAGCTTCCGCATTTACCAGTGCATCGATCTTACTGTCTAGTGTCGTTTCGGTCTGTGCAACTACATTTTTAGAGGCTGACAGTTCATCGCGCAGAGTGTCGTTATCCTCGCTGATCTGTCGGATCTTTTCCTGCAGCTCGGCTTCTGCCTCTCTGTGAAGACGGTCGCTCTCCAAAATAAATCGATTGACGTCATCTTTGTTATAGCCTCTCATTGCGCTGCGGAAATTGATATTTTCTGCCATGATCTTATCCTACTTTTCGTTTATTTGAACGCGGAAATTACTTTCAGCTCATTTTTTGTCGATACACAATCATATTATCACAATTTTCCCTTACTTGCAAGCATTATTTTGGTTTTTTTTACGCGTCAAAAAACTTTTTTGAAAAATCGCGTATACATCTTGCAAAAAATCTTTGTATGTGCTATACTAACCGTATAGCGAAGAAGGCTATGTCTTTTTTTATGCTGATCAGCAGGAGATGAAAAAAGACCATACCGGCCGGGGAGTCAGCGGTGCCCTGTACCTGCAATCCGCTACAGCAGGGGTGGTTTCCTCTTTTGAGGGCCGGATTCGTACGGTCTGTACCGATTTTGATGTACGTTGAAGGTCGGGTTTCGCGCAATGGACGGCTGTGAACCATGTCAGGTGGGGAACCAAGCAGCATTAAGCAGTTTAGTTCATGTGCCGTGAAGTTGCCTAGCCGGAGTACGTCGGTCGGGTCCGCGTAGGGATTCGTGTTCGATCAGAGGTGTATGGTCTTCTTTTGTGTCCTGCTGTTTTGTTTGGGAGGGTTTGGGATGCATCAGGCATTGTACCGTAAATACCGTCCCACCACCTTTTCGGAGGTCGTGGGTCAGGATCATATAACCGAGGTTCTTCGTTACGAAGTAGCAGCGGGTAAGACCTGCCATGCCTATTTGTTTTGCGGCTCGCGCGGAACGGGTAAGACCACTTGTGCTAAAATTTTGGCAAAGGCGGTCAACTGTCTTTCCAACGTTAACGGTGATCCCTGCGGCGTTTGTGCGGCTTGCCGCGCGGTGGATGCGGGCACGACCGATATTTTGGAAATGGACGCCGCCAGCAACACGGGTGTTGATTATATCCGTGACATCCGCGAGGAGGTGCGCTATGCGCCTTCTCAGCTTTCGGGGCGTGTGTACATTATTGACGAGGTACATATGCTGACCGACTCTGCATTCAATGCGCTTTTGAAAACATTGGAGGAGCCGCCCGCGGGTGTGACCTTCATTTTGGCGACCACTGAAATGCAGAAGATCCCTGCCACGATCCTTTCGCGCTGTCAGCGCTTTGATTTCCGAAGGATCCGCAGTGACGTCATTTCTGCAAGGCTTCAGCATATCGCAAAGGAAGAGGGTATTGACCTGACTGAGGATGCAGCCCATTCCATCGCACGTATAGCGGAAGGCGGCATGCGAGATGCCATCAGCTTGCTTGAACTGTGTTCTTCGGCAAATCTGCCGGTAACGGATGAGCGTGTTGCGATGGTGTCGGGAAATGCGGGAAACGCGACTGTGGTCAAGACCGTGCGCGCGATCCTCGACCGGGATGCTGCGCGGCTCTTTGAGATCGTGGCGGACCTTTACGGCTCCTCACTCGATATCTCCTCGTTTTGGCTGGATCTGCAGCGATATTACCGCGATATGCTGGCGTATAAGGCAAGTGTCGGTATGGATCGCGAAAAATTCCGTACCGATATTTTGGACGTGACAGAGCATGAACTGTCAGAGCTTGGCGAGCTTTCCGAAAGATTCCGCTATGAAACGCTTCTTTATCATTGTCAGGTATTGGAATCGGCATTCCTTTCGGGAGTCGGTAAAGGTCCATCGAAAAGGTTGAGTGCGGAAATGGCGCTGCTTCGTTTGGTGGAAAAACCGTTGGAAACTACTGTAGAGGCACTTTTACAACGTGTATCAGCGTTGGAGGATGCACTGCTTTCGGGAGTAACTGTGCAAGTACCGAAAAAGACGGCAGATGCTGTTCCTTCCGTAGCGAAAGCACCTACTGCTTCCGAGTCTGTTGCTAAGCAGTCTGAAGCTTTCAAAAAACCGACAGGGGTTCTGCGCGCTCTAAAGCATTACCCCGAGATTGTAAAGGCATTTGCCAATGCTGAACCGACCTGTGCGGCATTTTTGGTGGATGCAAAAGGGTATTTCGATGGTGAAAAGACTGTGATTCGTTTGGAAAACGGCTTCCACAAGACCATGCTGGAAAGTCGGGATGCGGCTCATAGATTGCAGATCCTTATCCAAAACATTGAAGGAATCGATGCAGAAGTGGTCTTTGAGAAGTGTGATAGGCAAGGCGAGCAAAAAGACGATTTGTCGGATTTGTTTTCCGATGAGTATAGATAAATCAATTATAATTTAGTATAGGAGTTTATATCATGAAAGCAAGATTACCTCAGGGATTTGGCGGTGGCCCCCAGAATATGCAGGCTATGATCCGTCAGGCGCAGAAGATGCAGGAGCAGGCAGAGCAGCTGCAGGCGGAGTTGGATGAAAAGGAATATGAGATCAAGGCTGGCGGCGGTGCCGTAACGCTGAAGATCAACGGAAAGAAACAGGTATTGAGATTGGAGATCAGCCCCGAGATTGTGGATCCCGATGATATCGAAACCTTGACCGACATTCTGACCGCAGCATTTAACGAGGCGATCAACAAGGTGGAGACCACCAATTCCGAAGCAATGGCAAAGGTGACCGGTGGACTGAATGTTCCCGGCTTGATGTAAGAATATGCTTCTGTCGTTGGAAATTCTGACAGAGCAGATGAGAAGATTGCCGGGAGTCGGCAATAAAACTGCGCTGAAATATGCACTTTCCATTTTGGAAATGGATGAGATGCAGGCGCAGGCGTTCGTTTCGGCTGTGGAGAGTGCCAGGCGGAATATCCGTCGGTGTGATCGATGCTTCAACCTGAGCGAAGGGATCTGCTGTAGTGTTTGCGAGGATGCCTCGCGCAGTGATGCACAGATTTGTGTTGTGGAGGATGCCAGAGCCGTGATGGCGATGGAACGGGTATCGGGCTATAAGGGTCGGTATCACGTATTGGAGGGTGTGATCTCTCCGATGGACGGCGTGGGCCCCGACGATCTGCGTATTTGCGAGCTGCTGGAACGTGTGAATGCACAGTTGGCTGCTGGTGAGTGTGAGGTGATCGTTGCCACCAATTCCACAGTGGAGGGAGAAACCACCGCCATGTATCTGACAAAGCTGTTAAAGCCCTTGGGTGCAAAGGTCACAAGACTTGCCTACGGTATTCCCGTGGGGGCTGATTTAGAGTATGCGGATGAGGTGACGCTGGGACGCGCCATCGAGGGACGCAGAGAAATTTGATGGGGGTATGTATGAAATACTATAAAATGAAATTCGGAACGGTGGAAAAGGATCTGCCCATCTGCCGAATTACCGACGATCTGTATATTGCAGGGTTTGTGATGCTCGGTGATGCACCGCTTAGTGAGGAATGTGCGAAGCAGCTGCTTGCCAAGGCACCGGAATATGATTATATTTTGACCGCCGAGGCAAAGGGCATTACGCTTGCCAATGAAATGGCACGTTTGCATGGCGACCGTTGCTATATGATTGCAAGAAAATACCCCAAGCTTTATATGACCGGTGTTTTTGAGGTGACGGTTCGTTCCATTACCACCGATAAGGAGCAAAAGCTTTATCTGGACACTGCAGATGCAGAAAAGATGAAGGGAAAGCGTGTTCTTATTGTGGACGACGTAATTTCCACAGGTGAATCGTTGAGAGCACTGGAAACGTTGGTGGAGCAGGTCGGTGCAAGCATTGTCGGGAAAATGGCAGTGCTGGCGGAGGGCGCTGCAGCCGATCGCGACGATATCATTTATTTGCAAAGACTGCCTTTGTTCAATGCAGACGGTACTGTTAAGAAATAAGCTAAAACCGCTTGAATCTATTCATGATCCAAGCGGTTTTTATATAAACCCTGACAAAATTTCAAAATTGTACTTGATTGCAGACAGAGGATATGGTAATATATAAGAAGAGATTATTAAGTGCGAGGAAACTCAATGAAAAAATATAGTAAGGCAATCATGAGTCTAATGTTAGCTGCATGCTTTTTGCTATCATGCGGCGCTGAAGACGTAAGATTTCAGGGGGAAGTTAGTCCTCCCGAAGGCGATGAAAACATCAATCAACCGAGTGAAGGCTCCGGTGACTCCGCTCTGCCGCCCGATGGAAGCGGAGAGGGCTTTGGCGGATCGGACCAAACCTCCACCGGTTCCTCTGACATCGGAGGCGAGGATTCGGAGGGATCAAGCGTTGTGGGTCCTTCTCCTGCCACACTGCGTATCAATGAGGTGCTGTATGAAAATTCCGTATATCGTTTTGCGGATGCAAATGCGTACAGCTTTGTGGAGTTATACAACTATGGCGAGCAGACGGTGGAGCTTTCGCAGTTTACTCTTCGTTGTAATGGGGCAGATTTCAGACTGACAGGAACTCTCCCTCCGACAGGGTATCGATTGATTTTCCCCGGTGCGGACGTAAACGGTACACTTGGCATTGGTTCATTGTCCTTCCGGCTTGCACAAAAAAGCACACTGGAGCTTTTGGACCGTGAGGGAAAGCTCGTACAGGCGCTGACCTTACCGGAACTGAAAAAAGATATCTCATACGCATACAGAGCGACCTATATCGGAGCGTACTCTGATGCGGAATACGTGAAGACCAGCCTAGTAACTCCCGGCTTTGAGAATTCGCTGCTAGGTACGGAAAAGTGGTACCGGAATAACGATACGGCTTCCCCTTTGGTGATCAACGAAGCGATGAGCGCCAACCGAAAGTATGTGGAAATGCTGGGAACCTACTATGATTGGATCGAGCTGCGCAACGTGTCCAATGAGTCGATTTCGCTGGGTGAATACTACCTTTCGGACAAAGAGAGCAATTTGAAAAAATGGCAATTGCCAAATCAAATCCTCGCACCGGGAGCAACGTTCTTTGTGTATGCGGAAAGCGACGATGCTGAGCTGCTGAGCACGAAGGGCTACGTTTGCTGCGGCTTTTCACTTTCCGGTGAGCGTGAGCAGGTGTATTTATCGGACAAGGACGGAAAGATCCTGGATGCTATGCTTATCTGTGGCACCACAGAAAACGGTAGCTACGGCAGAATGGAAGGGAAAAACGGATTCTTTTATTTCACTACACCCACGCCAAATGCAACGAACGTAGGCGGCGTGCGTGCGGTGGCTACCACGCCCGTGGCGTCCAATCCCGGTGGGGTCTTCAACGATACTGTGGGGCAGTCGGTAACGCTTTCGGGTGAAGGTACTATTTACTATACGCTGGACGGCAGTCTTCCCACTGTAAACTCTCAAAAATACAGCGGAGGCAGCATTACGGTTACCAAAACGGGTGTATTGCGTGCTATTTCCATTGCAGAAGGCAAGGCAAACAGCCGCGCCGCAACGGCTGCGTTTATTCTCAACGAGAATCATAAATTGCCCGTGCTCAGCATTGCCATTGATCCGGATGATATGTACGGCGATAAGACGGGCATCTACGTGGTGGGAGAGGGTAACGATCCCGACGCGTGGGCCGGGCAGGCAAACTACACTAAAGATTGGGAAAAATCGGTGCACGCCACCTTTTTTGAAACCGATGGCAGCGGATTTTCGCTGGACTGCGGTATCAAGATCGCGGGCAGCGGTACCAGAGCATTCCCGAAAAAGTCCTTCCAACTGAAATTCCGTGGTATTTACGGTGCATCCGAGCTAGCCTACGATTTCTTCGGTACGGGCGTGGAAACCTTCCAGAATATCAAGCTGCGCTGCGGTGAGGACTATTACAGAACCACCTTCCGTGATGAACTGCAGGCAGCACTTGCTTTGGATATGGGAGGTCTTTTGGCGCAGAGATACCGCTGGTTCGTGTTGTATATAGACGGTGAGTATTTCGGACTTTACGCATTCCGCGATATGACCGATGAAAACTATGTGGCAAAGGTGGAAGGCGTTGATCCCACCGAGGTGACCATACTTGAGCATGACGGCGTGGGAAAGATCGAAGGTAAAAAGGATTATCATAAGGAGTTCCTTGCGCTTGTGGACTACTGTGCCACAAAGGATCTTTCAAATTACGAGCATTACCGTTACGTGGCAGAGCGCATTGATATCGAAAGCTTCACCAAATGGTTCATTGCCCGTTCCTACGGCAGTGACAGAGACTTTGGCAACTGCCGATTCTATCGCATCGGTGATGATGGAAAATGGAAGACCATGTTCTATGACTGCGATTGGGGCTTCTATTACGAGTATATGAAGCGATCTCCCTACGACGTGTTCAGCCAGAGCCGTTATAACGTTTTCCCCGCGATCAAGATCATGAAGGGGCTCTTCAAAAATCCGGAATACAAGGATTATTTCTTGACAACTCTCGGTGAACAGCTGCGTACTGCATACAAGGCGGACAACATTCTGCCAAAGATCGAAGCCTTTGACAGTCTTTTGCATTCCGAGATCCCCCGTGACCGTGAAAAATGGGATCGCCCCGACTATTCGGGCACCTATGAAAAGTACGTGTATATGGTGGAGGAACTGAAAAAATTTGCAAAGGAATGCCCCACTTATCTGCTGCAGTCCACCAAGAGCTATTTCAAGCTGACCGACAGTCAGATGAAGCAGTATTTTGATGGGATCTTATAAATCAAATCAAAACGGACTTGTGTTTTTGACGCAAGTCCGTTTTTCAAAAGTATCTTTGTAGGAGAGTTTGGGTCAACAATGCGGGTGTTGCAGGATGTATAAAGATGTGTTATACTGTTTTCGGAAGCGAGGCCGAGCTTATATTTTAAAGGTGAGGTAATGATATGAATAACATTGGAAAAAGAATCAAAGAACTGCGAAAAAAGAACGATTTGACCCAGGACAGACTCGCAGAATATCTCGGCGTGACCGATAAGGCGGTTTCCAAATGGGAGTGCGGAATGACCATGCCCGATTTAGCGCTCATTGTGCCGTTGGCACGGGTTTTGCACGTGTCTGCCGACGAGCTGCTTTCCGGAAAGCCCGCAGAAATAGATGAACGCCGTGCAGAATTTGACAGTCATTGCGGACGCTTTACGGACTATGCGAAGGACGAACACTATGATCTTGCTTTGCAAGCGGTGAAAGAATATCCCGATGATTATAAATACCTTGTTTGGCTGGCTGAAGTTGAAATGGGGATGGCATATAAGCCTCAATATAAGGAAGATGCATCACAGGAATATTCTTTGCAAATGATGGAGCATGCACTTAATCTTAATAATCTTGTTATCGAAGAATGTGATGATGAAAAGCTGCGAGAGAGAGCAATATGGAATGCAATGCAGTGTTGCAAACGATTGAAACGGCTTGAGGAAGCCCGAAAATATGCCGAAATGTTTCCGACTGTACCACCGATCACGCGTTATAGGGCAATGGAAATGTGTTTGGAAGGCGATCTGCTGCTTCAGCATCGTCAATCTATGGTAGATGGCAAGTTAAATGATTTGTTAAGAGCATTGTCGGATATCTACTGGCATGCAGAAACACCGGCGCCACATATACAAGCGGCGCTTGATACTACAGAAGCAGTATTGAAATCGGCAATTCCCGACGAAAACTATCTTGGATATTACAAATTCCTTTGTGTTGTATATCAGAAGCGCGCAGAATTTTCCGTAGCGGATGGCGATTATGATAAGGCAATGGAATACGTGCGTGTCATGCTTGCATATGCAAAAAAGATTCCGCGCAATACACAGAAATATACAAGCGGTGTGCTTGACGGTTTAAACGTAGATTTTTCCACGAATTATCTTTTACCGTATTTGTATATTGGACTGGATGACACGAATCAATCGATTTATGATCAGTTAAGAAACAGAGTGATGTGTATGGAAAAATTTGCTTCTCTTAGGGAACGAGAAGACTTTAAAGAACTGATAAAATAAGCAGTACCCACCGGTCTATTGACCGGTGGGTACTGCGTTTTATTATATCAGCGTTCAACCTCGACCATTTCAAATGCTTCGAGAATATCGCCGATCTTGATGTCGTTGAACTTTTCAAGACCAACACCGCATTCGTAGCCTGCGGCAACTTCTTTGGCATCGTCCTTGAAACGCTTCAGAGAGGAGATCTTGTCTTCGAAGATCACAATACCGTCACGCACGATACGGATCTGTGCCTTACGGGTGATCTTACCGTCCTGAATGTAGGAGCCTGCGATGGTACCAACTCCGGGAACGTGGATGGTCTGACGCACTTCTGCGTGTCCCAGCAGTTCTTCCTTGAAGACGGGAGCCAGCATACCCTTCATAGCGGCAGTGATCTCGTTGATGCAGTCGTAAATGATGCGGTAGGTGCGGATGTCAACGTTCTGACGTTCAGCGGAATCCAGTGCAATCTTATCGGGACGCACGTTAAAGCCCACGATGATGGCGTTGGAGGCAGCGGCAAAGGTAACGTCGCCTTCGGTAATACCGCCTGCTGCGGAATGGATGACCTTGACCTTGACTTCATCATTGGAAAGCTTTTCAAGAGAGGAGCGTACCGCTTCTGCGGAGCCGCCCACGTCAGCCTTAACGATGATGTTCAGTTCCTTGACGCCGTCGTTGATCTGTGCAAACAGATCATCAAGAGAAACCTTGCTAGCAGACTTGAATTGTTCTTCCTTGGTCTTTGCCTTGCGCTGTTCGGCAAGCTCTCTTGCCATGCGCTCGTCGGTAACGGCGTTGAATTCGTCACCGGCAGAGGGAACCTCGGCAAGACCGATGATCTCCACGGGAACGGAAGGACCGGCGACCTTCAGTGCCTGACCGCGTTCGTTGGTCATGGCACGCACACGTCCTACA
>SVRH01000039.1 GCA_015064925.1 Oscillospiraceae bacterium
GCACCATCTTCTCGTTTACCACGGTGACCACACCGTTGCCCACAGCCACCTTGTAGCCGCTGGCGCCGCCTACAAATTCCTGCTTGTCAACAAGCGCCACGTTGTGATTACGCATATAGTTGCGGAAGGCACGGAATGCATTATCACCCAACATCATCAGATTGATTCGGGTATTGCGATGATCGGCAGCCATCTTGACCGCATCGTAGATCACGATGTCATCCAGTTCATTGGCTGCATCCACCACGACCGGCTTCATCCATGCATTGTCCTCCTTGGAAAGACCGTACAAGGTCTTGACCGAATCCTTAAAGATGGCGCCGAGACCTGTCAGCTCCTTATTACGAGAGCCCTGTACTGTGATGTAGCCGAAGTAGCCCGCACCGGTCTCATTGGAGGAATTGGTGCTGGCAGTCAGCACCTCAGGCAGACCGTTGATGCGAATGCGCTTGTTGAAATGGTCTACCGCGGTGATGCGATAGGATTGAGTGAGCTTAAGGGCGGTCACGTCGGCGGTGCTTCTGTACGCATAGCAATCGATGACCAGTCCTTCCACCACATTTGCGGTGGTCTCCAAATACAGCCAGCCACGGTCGGTATAGGAACCGATCATTTCCACAGCCTTGGTGATACGGGACAGAATACCGCTTCCGTCGCCGAACAGTGCTCTGCCCAGATTCCACTTGGCAGCCTTATAGGAGCCTGCCACCTCCTCATCCAGAGCATTGATCAGAGCGCCCTCGCTGCCGCCCAGCTTGATCAGCTTGTCGCTCAGGCGGATATCCACATACATATCCACGGGGCTCAGCTCAAAGCGGCAATACTTCTGCTCTGCGGGAGTGGGGGTAGCACCGCTTTCCATTCCAAAGCCAAAGCCGCCATTGATGCCGAAGGGGGTTGCTGCTACGACCTTGCCGGATACCAGCGGACGCTTTTTGATCATCTGCAGGAAGGGGGAAGGCTCGGTCGTGATCTGATTTTGAAGTGCGGGAAGGTACTGTTCCTTGAGAATGTCCGAAATGAGTTTAATAGTCTGTGCCATAATGTTTCTCCTTTTTCATGTAACGTATTTTTTTGTTTCAGTAGTTTTGTTTTATCGCATTTTTGCATAACGTATGGCGGCATGACGCGCCTCGGCTAACGTTTGGGGTGTTTTTTCACACACAGTCGGAATCCCCGCACTTTTGCCAAGCGCAAATCGAAATGCTTCTTTTTTGCTTTTGACAAGGCGATGAAGAACCTCGGGATGCTTTTTGAGGGCTGCGATCAGCTCCTCTGCGCTTGGCTCTCTTGCCTGCGTTGAAAGACTCTGCTCGCCCTTCAGCATGAGGTAACCAATACGGTAACGCTCCTTTGGGGCAAGATCCAAAAGCGTGGGAGTATCGCAAAGCAACCGCTCGATCTGCTCAGCCAGCGCAGTAAAATCGCCATATTTTGCAGCAATCTCTTCCTTTGCCTGCTGCACCTCTGTCTGTGCCTGCGCCATGGCATCCCGTCGCGCCAGCTCTTGGCGCAGCGCTTCGTTTTCTGCCAAGATCTGCTCGGTATCAATGATCGTATCCTCCTGCTCCACGTTTTTTTCACTCATGTGCGATCCCTCCCTGCAATGCGTTTTGATGTGCCAAAATGTGATCGTACATTTTGCCTGCTTTTTCCGCGTTGTTGCGCGCCATTTCTCTGAAATCGCTCTGTAGAGCATACATCCGATGCTCCTCCAGATGAATGACGTGGTCATCCAGCGGCTGCAGGCTCAGCTGCCCTCCCCTTTCAAAGGTGAGGTTTTCATTTTGCGCGTTCTGCTCCTGCAGATCCTCCTCCAGAGTAACGCCGAGATTGCTAACTCCAAGGCTTTGCCTTGCCTTGCGCAAGACCCGCTTTGGAATCGCTTCTCCCTGCCCGCCGAACAGTCCTCTGTCCATGGCAGATAACAAACGGTCAAATCGCGACTGCTCTGAATCCTTGAGCTCGTTCTCACTGTCATAGATCACCTCAAAGCTGTCGATCTGGTCGGCACTCCAGTACAGAACGCCGTGGGAGCTGTTGCGTCCCGACGCCACGATGGCGCGGTTCTCACCGCCAAACTCGTGATACAGTCTGAGCCAGATCACCGCCAGCGCACGCACCGCCTCTCTGGCATTGTCTGCCGTCATGGAAAGACGGGTACTGTCAATGTTTCGCAGGGTGTTGATGGCTTTTCCGGATGTGATGCCGTCGGGAGTTCTGCCGCTGACCAGCAGCTGAGAAACGCCCGAAGCATACTCCATGTCCGCCGCGATACGGTCACACTGCTCTGCCACCACTGACGGAAGCGAGGGCCAAGGCAGAAGAGCGGGCTTTTCGCTTCCGCGCTCGTATACCACGGGAATGCCGGGTGCCACACCGTTGCCCGCCAGATCATCTGCATCCACAGATCCCTCTTCGATCAGCAGCTGACCGCTGGCTGCCAGATTGATGTAGTCGTTGATCTTGTTTTTGATGCCGTTGTAGGTGCGCTGCAGGGGAATCAGACTTTCGATGACACTGCGTCCGTAAAACTGTCCCGCCACGCGTTGGCTCTTCATCTGACAAAGCGGGTATTCTCCGTAGGGGAAGCTTCCCTCGTGAATCAACGTGCTTCCTGCCACAAGGATCATCCTACCCTGAGGGAAGTTTACGTTGGGGCGCTCAAGATAGGTGTAAAGCAATACGCGGTCCTTATCGTCATCCTCAAAGCAAGCGCCCTTACTGCTTACACCGACCGAGGCAGAAATACTGACAAGCGATCCCTGCTCTGCCTGTACCTTTTTCCCGTATAGTGCCTCCACATCCGCACAACTCTTGACCTGCTCGATCAAGATGGAGTGCTGATCCGCAACGGTCTCGCAATCGATGCTGTCCGGCAGGACCTCATAGGGACTGAGCACGCAGTAGGTCACGTCACCCTCGCAAGCGCATTCATCGTCACCCTCCTGTTCTCCGGGGAGTACAAACACGTTGCCTGCACTTGCATCCCAGCCCGAAAAGAAGAATGCACTTCCCGTCAGCTCGCTCCAGTGAAGAGCAGAGTCCAGCTTTTCCGAAAAATCGGATGCCTCCTGCTTGGCGCGCAGTAGCGCGGTGGAGATCTGTGCCTTGAGCGCATCCTCGTATTCGTTGGTACGCGGCAACACCGACATTTTGTAGCGCACCGTCTGCAAATTGGCAAGTCGGGTCTCCATCAGCGGTGCGATTCGGTTGAACACCTCCCTTGACAGATAGTCATAGGTCGGCTCGTAGCTCTCCACCGTCATACGGCTAAGATTGAGATCACAGTGCTGATTGCCGTACAGAAAATTGGCATTCAGCTTCCACTGCAGCTCCTGGCGCAGCCGATCTGTATGGCGGCGCTGCGACTGACCGTGTACAAACGCGACCGCGCTCTGTGCCTTCTGCTCCGCCTGCTTTTCATCGCGGCGCTCCTGCCACTGCACACTCCTTTTCATTTTTGAAAAAATGTTCATTATCTTTTCTCCGTTCGTATTTGTTTACTTGAAGGTTTGCCGCATCGGCGGCACTTTCTGCCACATTGGCTGATGGCTGCTTTCCACATTGCCTTCATTTCTCTGCTGTGCAAACAATGAAGAAGCAGCATCTGCACCATCAGAAGCAGGATCAAAGCGGAAAAACCGTAAAATTTCCACATATCCGTCCTTTCCGCAGCATTCACTGCATTAAAACCGATTTCTCTTTCCGCCCTTTCCCGCCTGCCGTATCGTCTTTTCACGCCATACGGCAAGCGGATCGGGCATCTCGGACGGCTTATTCACCTGTCGGTAATACAGCGCAAAATAGCGGATCGCATCCGAGATGTGCGTGATGTCGTGGGGGACGGTGGCGGCATCGCTTGGATTTTTCGTATCCCGCATGAGCATAGGCAGATGTCTCAGCAGCACCGTGCAGGTAGAAAAGATTCGCAGCGATGCTGTCTTCCCGCTACCGTCCGGTGCATCCACGGGCTTCAGCAGCTCCTTGAGCGCAAGCCAACCGGGGACCCTTCGGTTGTCTGCCCTCACACCCTTAACGCCGTTTTCGGCAAATAGGGTTAAAATGCTTTTTCCGCTATCCTTTTGCCTGCCGTCCAGATCCGGTGGCATCAGGATCCGCTCATACCGTTCTGCATGTGAAAGGGCAAGGATCCGTTTGGCAGCCTCTGATACAATGAGCCCGCTTTCGTGCAGCTCACGGTAGACCACCAGCTCCCCACTCTGAAGCTCGGCAACCCAAACGCAGGCAAGCATGTCCAGCCCGTAGTCCATGGCAAGGAACCGTCGGCAGTCCTCGGGCAGCTCAAAGGGGGTCACACTGTGGATCGCGCGATCAAATTCCTCAAAGTATTGCCCCTCAAACAGATCCCAATTGCCGTCCAGCCACGCTCGCCGCAGATCCTGCGGCAGGCTTTCCAAATTGCTTAGGTACTCGGGGTCGTTCTGAAGCAGTGCTTCGTTGTCATACACCCGAGCGGAAATGAAGAGGTAGTCCTTTGGATCCTCTCCCTGCCGATAGCAGCGTTCAATGAACAGCCGTTTGACCCAGCCGTGTCCCACCCCACCCGGGTTGCAGGTCAGGTACATTCGCTTGGGATATCGGTTTGCCCCGCGCAAGCAAGCCTTCAGACGGATGAACACGTATTCCTCCATCTGGGTCGCCTCGTCGATGAAAATGAAATCGTATTCCTGCCCCTGATACCGCTGCAAATCCCGCTCGCAGTCGCAGTATCCGCAAAGGATCAGGGAGGAATTGGAAAAGGTGAAGCTTTTTTCGCTCTCGCGGTAGACTGCGATATCCTTCAGATCCGCCGTAAGGGGTCTGACGTGATTCTCCCGCAATTCCGAAAGGGTGCGACGCAGGATCAGGATCCTTGCCCCGGGGTACGCCAGCGCCAGCAGCATCGCCTTTTTGCGAACCGCCCAGCTCTTTCCTCCCCCTCTGGCTCCGCCGTATGCGATATACTTATTGCGCGCCAAAAAGAATTCACATTGACGGGGATTGGGTTTGCCTATCTGCAATCTCTTCATAGGGCGTATTGGGACGTCTCCCCCTCCAGCAGCACGCATATTTCCCGATCCTCTGCCACCTGCAGCATGCCGGTCAGCTTCACCGCATACTCGATGGCCTTCAGCTCAATGCTCGCCGCTCTGGTATCAAACTCCTTGAAGACATTGCCTTCCTTGTCCTTTTCGGTGCGCACGCCAGCCTTCTTCGCCTGCTGGGCGATACGGTATAGCCTGCGCAACACCTTTTCTCTTGTCCACTGTTCCATTTCCGACCTCTCCTTTCATCGACAACCGCATTGTATCACAGCTGAAGTTGGATAACTGACCCAGTTTGCCCCTACGGCAAACTTGCAACAAATCGAAAATGTTTGACAAATGCGCCCCCGTATGATATGATATAGGTATCAAATTCAGGTTGGAGGGTCCGTTATGTCAAGTAAGAAGCGCATCTTATCGTTTATTCTGGTACTTATGTTCATTTTCAGCAGTACCGGGCTGCGTCCCGCGACTGCGCTGGAGGCTCCGACGGAGATCCACACCGACACCGTTCCCCTTTCGAATGCCTCTCTTCCCTCTGCGGTAAATCTTGTGGGAAGCAAGCATTTGCCCCCCATTGCCAATCAGGGCGCGGTGGGCTGCTGCGCCTCTATGGCAGCAACCTATCTGCAGTTTACCAATGCCTATTCTCGCTATCTTCACTCCATTGACCCCAATACCGATTTCAATCCCGCAAGCGGCAAAGCACAGTACAATTTCTCTCCCCGTTTCACCTACAATTTGGCAGGCTCGGGCACCGCATGGGTCTACGAGGTCTTAAAGGAGCAAGGCACCGTTCTGCAAACATACAGCACCTTTTCGGGTGGCGTGACCGGCTTTGCCTCGGACAACGCCCTTGCCAACGACTGGGCGACCATCGACGGCTACTGGACCGAAGCCATGAAATACCGCATCAGAAACTACGATCAGGTATGGATGTCGGGCTATGATTTTCAGTTGACAACTACCACGAAAGGAAATGCACTGCTTGCGCGCATTAAGTCTGCCTTAAACGAAGGAAACGTCATCGTCACGGGCGGCTATCCCGATCGCTGGGACTATACCACCGTGGTAAACGGCGGCACCTACGGTAAAAAGGGGCAGCAGGTCATCTACCGCTCCACCAACCGTTCTTCGGGAGGTCATCAGGTAGCAATCGTGGGTTATGACGACGATCTGACCTGCACCGTTAACGGGATCACCCTGAAGGGCGCCTTCCTTGTGGCAAACTCATGGGGTACCACCTGGAAGAACAACGGCTACACATGGGTCATGTATGACGCTGTCAATCAGGTCTCCGCGTACTCCTCCCTCAACCACACCGACCGTCAGTGGACACTGGACCAGTTTGTGTTCCTTGACTGGAAAACCGATCTTCTCCCCAAACGCCCTGCGCTTTCAGCAAAGATCGAGATCACGACCGCTGACCGCAACGGCTTCTCTGTGACCATGACCCGTACCGATATGAGCGGCAACACCGAAAGCTACGTTCCTTACATCGTCCAAAACGAAAATCGGATGCCGAAATACAATACGGGGCTGAACTTCTACGGCAGGACCGGAGCTGCCAAGGGATACCTCAATTACAGCTTCGGCCCGCTACTTGATCTTCCCACGGAAAGCAACCTTGACGATTACGTTTGGGGCATTACTGTCAGCGCCGACAACGGCAAAAGCATGACAGTGGGCGGCATCGAGCTGCTGGACGAAAACGCTGTGACCCTCTACCAAAAGACAGCCAACCAAGCCCTATCCTCCGGACAGACGGAAAGTTATCTGTTTTCCGATCTGTACATCGTGCAGGCTTCCCTGCCCGACGGCGCGGTATTGCAAGCGGAAAGCGGCAGCGCGCTTTGTGAAAAGGGCAGCACGTACCGCTTTACCGTGAAAGCGGCCGAGGGCTTTTCGATCTCTCATCTGAGAGTCAGCGCCAACGGACAGGTGCTTTCTACGCTGGACGGAGTCTACTCCGTGACCGTAGATGAAAACACCCTCATTGAGGTAAGCGGCATCGTTCCCGCAAGCAACACCATCAAGACCTCTTGGTACGGCACGGGCTTTGAAAACTGGAGCGGAAAATACTTAATGCTTGTCATGGTGGAGAACAAATACCTTGATCCCGACGTCTACGCATCCGAAACTGCGCTCAATAGCGGCAGCTATCCCTATTACTTCCGCGTGACTGTAGACGGAAAACAAACCTACTATTTTACTCCTCACTCCTTCTACCGTTTCGACTCTTCCACGCTCTACCGTCTGCCCGTGGTGGATCAGGGCTGGATCCCACAAAACGGAACCACCTATTCCCTTGTCATCGAGGTATGCACCGAACACGATATTCTGTACAAAGCTACCCAAAGGGTCACCTGCAAGGTGGGTATCGAGCAGTCCTATACCGCCCATACCCACAGCTTCACCTCAGATCGGCGCATTCTGGTGCATGAGGGCGATTGCAGCCACGGTGGAAGCTACGACCGGTTTTGCGACACAGTCACCTGCCGTGCCGCCAAGTCCTATGAAAGCGGCACAAACGCCAATCTGCACTCTGCACGGTACAGCGTTACCGTTGACCCCACGCCGCTTGCAAACGGAAGCTACACCGTTTACTGCTCGTCCTGCGGGACCGAGCTGTCAAAGGAGATACTGGATAAGATCTTCCCCACGAAGTACGATCTGGACAGATCCGGCACCATCAACATTTCGGACGTCAACGAAATGCTCGTGTATCTTTCGAGCTATGAAAGCATCACCGAGGAGGACCTTGCCGTTTACGATCTGGACTGCGACGGGACAGTTTCCGTTTCCGATCTCAATACACTGCTGATCTATTTGTCACTGAAAGAATGAAAATACTGAAAAAACTATTTCTGCCCTGCATCATCCTCGGAGCGGCGGCGGCAGAGCTCACCCTTTATACTTTGCTTGGGCAGTGCTTTTCCTTTGGCATTGCCCTTGCCCTTACCGCCCTGCCCCTCGTTCCCTTCCTGTTTTATGGGTTCGCGCGTATTTCCCCGCCCGGAACGAGGCGCCGGATCTGCAATCTCATCGGCGCAGCTTTGCTTTCCGCCGACTGCTATTTTATGATCGTCACCGCTTGCCTTGGCGTACTGCTGCTTTGCGGTCTGCCGCTGCGGTATGCAAACGTCCTTCTGCTGACCGATCTTTCGGTCTGCGGCGTGAGCATAGCGATTGGTATGCTGAGCGCAAGACGCATCAGGACCGTTCACTACCGCGTGAAGCTACCCAACGTCAAAAACTGCAAGATCGTGTTTTTCTCGGATCTGCATCTGGGAGATTTTTGCACGGATCGGCATTTGCGAAAAGTCGTTGATGCGATAAGGGCAGAGAAGCCCGACCTTGTGCTGTACGGCGGAGATCTTATCGACATGGATATGCCAAAGGCCGCAAAGGCAGCGCGCTGCGCCGCGATCCTTTCCGAAATCGGTCCCATGCTTGCCTGCGAGGGCAATCACGATCTGAACGATCCCGATGCTGCGGGACGCAAGGATTTTCTGAGTAAAGCCGGCATACGGATGCTGTACGATGAAAGCATCGTGGATGAAGCGACGAGTCTTCATATAACGGCGCGAAAAAGCATCAAACAAAAAAGGCAAAGTGCCAAGGCACTTTACCGAAAGGAAAGCCAAATTCTACTCGATCACGATCCGAAGGGGGCGTCTGAGGCGCTGGCGGCGGGCTTTCCGCTGGTGCTTTGCGGGCACACCCACAAGGGTCAGACCTTCCCCGGCAATCTGATCCGCCGATTCTTCACCCCTTATTTCTACGGAAAATATGAAGAAAACGGTAAGACCGTCATCACAACGGGCGGCTGCGGCTCCACCGGACTGCCGCTGCGGCTCTTCGTGACCAATGAAATTGTTGCAATTTCGTTATTTTCCGACAATTGACCGTTGCATCTTACCGTTTGTTCATAATTTGTTCATACTTTTGTAGTAAAATATTCAAAAACAATCCCCTCGGCAGGATAAATCAACGTAGGAGCGACTATGAAACACGTATTCATCATCAACCCCGCTTCGGGAACAAACGATCACGAGAGTGAGATCAGACAGATCCTTGCAGGATGCAACCGACTGTCGGAATGCGAAATACACGTGACCACAAATGAGCAGGATGCCACCGAGTTTGTGGACACCTGGTGCCGCAGACACAGAGAGGCCGTGCGTTTTTATGCCTGCGGCGGCGACGGCACGCTGAACGAGGTCATTTCGGGTATCATCAACCACCCCGAAGCATCGGTTGCCTGCTATCCCTGCGGAAGCGGTAACGATTTTGTAAAGTATTACGGCGGCAAGGAAAATTTCATGGATATTCCCTCCCTCATGGATGCGGAGGAAGTGACCATCGACGCCATGCGGGTAGCCGATCACTACTCTGTCAACGTCACCAACTTCGGCTTTGACACAAAGGTATGCCTTGCTATGGCGAAATACCGCCATAAACCCGTCATCGGCGGCAAGCACGCCTATACCGCGGGAATCGTCAATGCCTTCTTCAAGGGTATGCGTACCAAGGTGAAGGTGAAGGCAGACGGGGAGATGCTGCGGGATGACGATATCCTGCTCTGCACCGTGGCAAACGCCCAGTATATCGGCGGCGCTTACCGCTGCGCTCCCTACAGCAGCAATGATGACGGCTACCTTGATATTTGTCTTGTCAAGCCGGTCGGACGCCTCGGGCTGCTAAAGCTCATTAAAACATACGAACGGGGCGAGCATCTGAACGATCCCCGCTTCAAGGATCTCATTGTCTACCGCCGTGCCAAAAAGCTGCATATCGAAGGCGGCGATGATTTTGCCGTCACCGTGGACGGCGAGACCTTCTCTGCCCCCACTGTGGATATCGAGATCCTGCCGAAGTCCATTCGTTTGGCGCTACCGGAAAAAGCAAAAAACTCAGTAAATATCCATGAAGGAAGACCCAATCTGTAATTTATTCTAAAGGACGGACAGCCAAAACTGTCCGTCCTTTTTTAGTTCTATGACGAAATACACCAAAGACAAATTTACGATTGCACTTCATGTTCTTCATTTTCAACCGCCCCAACCAATGGTTGAAACGACTCAATAAAGGGATGTTTGACTTTATCTATTGAATGTGGTATATTATAATCACAACAGGCGCCTGTGAAATAACATGAAATAAACAAAGGAGAATATATTATGAATCTCGGAAATAAAATTCGTGAGCTTCGAAGAGCAAGCAACCTCACCCAAGAGCAATTGGCAGCTTCGCTGTGTATCTCCCCACAGGCAGTATCAAAGTGGGAAATGGGAGCATCCTTTCCGGATATGACAATGATTCCCACTCTTGCGGGACTGTTTAAAGTATCCATTGACGATCTGTTTGAATTTGATGTTAAAAACATCGATAAAGAAATCGAAGATATCCGATTGGAATACGGCAAGTATTTTTGGAGCAACTTTGAAAAAGCAGAACAGATACTGCTTGACGGCCTGAAGCTATACCCCGCTTCTATACAGTTAAAAACCGAATTGTTTGAACTGTACGCCTACAATCCGGATCGCGGTGACGAAATCATCCATAAAGCGTTTGAGCTTGGCGGTCAGATCATACAAGCATCCCAAGACGTCTTTTGCACCTGCCGAACCAAATCGAATATGATTCATATTTACAAATATTTGGAGCTTGAAAGGGGCGAGGACCACTACGAGGATATTAAAAAAATCATAGAAACACTTCCGTATATGTATCCCTATATGTTACAGGACAGGATGCGTCTTTCCGCCGACCATATTAAGGGAGAGGAAGGAATGAAGGAAGCAAAGGATCTGAAGATAATTGAGTGGCAAGAATTCTTTTGTGCTTGTTGGACTGTGGGAAATCGCTATTTTGATATGGAAGATTATGAAAATGCGATGATGTCCTATCAAGAAAGTGTGGATGTGATCGAGCGGTTTATGTATCCCGACAAGCAGGGATATGATGCCTATCCCATCGGCGGTACACACGCCAACCATGCTATCACGATTCTGCAAATTGCTACCTGTATGTTCCGCTTGCATAAAACAGACGATATTGATGCATTGATCGAAAAAGCCAAGCACATCTATTTTGATGCTTATGAATCTAATGAGCTTCACGATTATAAGAATGAGATGTGTAAAATGATCGCTTATTTTACAAAAGAGTATAACAAGCTTCATTTAAACGAATACAAGCCGCTTGATTTAAGTGAAATTGAAAAGCGTATCAATTAAAAAACGCTTTAAAAAACAGCTAAAAGTGAAAGAGCCGATACGGATTAGAGTTCGTATCGGCTCCCATTTTATTCTTATGTATTGTTACGGTATCCAAAAAAGAAAATTTCACGTGCTTGGCATCGATTACAAATCCGCTGTGCGCTACCCTATTCCTCCCGCATGCGATCAAAGCGCAGGGGCGTTTTAAGGGTCAATTCCCGCAGCTGTGCAATGGTACGGGGCGTGTATGCCATGTAATCCTGCATACAGCCTACGTTGTATGCCTCAAAGCGGTAGCCGAGCCTCGATAGCCGCTCGTGCACGTCGCGGGCTACCTTTGCCTCAAAGGTGTTGTGCACGTGGCCGTAGATATGAATGGTACCGCCGCGCTGCATATCTCGGAAGGATGTCAGGGGATAGTGACAAAGAATCACTTTGCCCTCGGCAGTCGGTACCTCCAGATAATCGTGGATCTCGGCAAAGATATATTTCAAATTCACATCGTTATCATGATTTCCCCGAATAAGAATCTTTTTGCCGTTCAGTCTCTCGGCAGTCGAATAAATATCCGCCCCGTTTCCGTAGGAAAAGTCACCGACCACGTACACCGTGTCTTCCTTTTTCACAACCTTGTTCCAATTCTCGATCATGGCAGCGTTCATTTCCGCAACGGTGGCAAAGGGTCTGCCGTCATAACCGATGCATTTTCTGTCATAAAAATGAGTATCCGCAATAAAGTATTCCATAGGTGCGCTCCTTTTTGTTCACTGTGTACAGTATACACCCATAAAAACAAAAAATCAAGTGCAAAATTAGCACTATCGGCTTTCGTTCACTAAAAATTCATAAATTTTTTTTGAATTTGCTATTGACAAACCGCGTATTCGGTGTATAATGAGAGCAGTGATTAGCACTTGAGCGTAAAGAGTGCTAAAATCAATTTGAGGAGGAATGACAATGTATCCCGAGCTCAGCGCCCGTAAAAAAGAGATACTGAAGGCGATCATCGACGCGCACGTGGAAAACGGCGAGCCCATCGGCTCCAAGGCGCTGACCCAGAGCCGCTTCAAGGGTCTTTCCTCCGCCACCATCCGCAACGAAATGGCGGAGCTGGAGGAAATGGGCTATCTGGAGCAGCCCCACACCTCCGCAGGCCGTGTTCCCTCCGAGCTTGGCTACCGCTTCTACGTGGACACGTTAATGCAAAGCTATGCGCTGACCGCAGGAGAATTGACCCAGCTCAATGAGCTGATGAAAGCCAAGACCACCGAGCTTGACAATCTGCTGCGAGCGGCGGGCAAGGTGATGGGCTCTCTTACCAACTACCCTGCCATTGCCGTACGTCCCGTGGAAAAAAGAAAGGCAATCCTTCGCTTTTCGGTCATGCCCGTGGATGAGCATAAATTTCTCTTGGTTTCTCTGCTTTCCGAAACGAAAGCCAAAACCAAATACTTTAAAAGCAGACTGCCTCTGACAGCCGAGATCCTTTCCCTTTTGGAGAGCAATTTGAATCTGTTGATTGCAGGAAAAGATACCGGCTCCATCACCCTTCCCACCGTTTACGAGCTGGAAGCACGCATGGGAGACTATCAGACGCTTGTAAATCCCATCATCAAATACGTTTACGAGATCACGGGAAGCGGCGGCGACGGAGACATCCGTATCGACGGCATGAACCGCCTCCTTGAATACCCCGAATACACCGAAACGGGAAAGCTCCGAGAAATGCTCGGCATTCTCGATCGCAAGGAAGACCTCATTGAAGTAGTCTCGGGGGCTGAGGACGACGGAGTGAACATCATCATCGGCTCGGAAAACTCGGTGGATGCCATGAACAGCTCCTCCTTGGTATTCAAAAAAATCGTGTACGACGGCAAGACTGTGGGCGCCATCGGTGTCATCGGTCCCTGCCGCATGGACTACTCAAAGGTGGTCAGCACCCTTGAGTATCTTTCAAACAATATAGCCGCGGCACTGTCTCCCGATCGGAGCGCAGCCCTGCCCGACGGCGGAAAGGGATCTAATCAGAATGGATCAGAATGAAGTAACTACCCCTGAAGCAGAAGCGGCAGAAGAATCTGCCAAGCCTACTAAGGAAGACAAAAAAAAGGTCAAGGAATCCGCGCTCAAAAAAGAAATCGCAGATCTGAAGACCGAGGTGGAAAGCCTTTCGGCAAAGCTTAAGGAAGAGGAAGAAAAGTATCTGCGCATGCTTGCCGAGTACGACAACTTCCGCCGCCGCGCCGCCAGCGAAAAGGACGGTGTATACAACAACGCCACCACCGACGTGCTCACCGCCATCCTGCCCGTCATTGACAATCTGGAGCTGGCAATGAAGTACGCAACCGAGGCGGAAAAGGTCGTCAAGGGCGTGGAAATGACCCTGACCCGTTTCCAGGAGATTTTAGCAAATCTCGGTATCACCGAAATTGAATGCAAGACCTTCGATCCCAATTTCCACAACGCAGTGATGCACATTGAGGACGAAAACTACGGCGAAGGGGAAATCGTGGATGTTTTGCAAAAGGGTTATAAAAAAGACGATAAAATCATACGCTATGCTATGGTAAGAGTCGCAAATTGATAAATTATTCAGAAAGAAAGAGGTATATATTATGGCAAAGATTATTGGTATTGACCTTGGTACAACCAACTCCTGTGTAGCAGTTTACGAAGGCGGCGAGCCCGTCGTCATCACCAACCCCGAAGGCGCGAGAACCACCCCTTCGGTCGTGGGCTTCTCCAAGTCGGGGGAAAGAATGGTAGGTCAGGTGGCAAAGCGTCAGGCGATCACCAACCCCGACCGCACCATCATGTCCATCAAGCGTGAAATGGGCAGCGATTTCAAGGTATCCATTGATTCCAAGAACTACACTCCCCAGGAAATTTCCGCAATGATCCTGCAGAAGCTGAAGGCTGACGCAGAGGCATTCCTGGGTACCACCGTGACCCAGGCAGTTATCACCGTTCCCGCATACTTCACCGACGCACAGCGTCAGGCAACCAAGGACGCGGGCAAGATCGCAGGTCTTGAGGTTCTGCGTATCATCAACGAGCCCACCGCCGCTGCTCTTGCTTACGGCATGGATAAGGAAGTCAGCGATCAGAAGATCATGGTATACGACCTTGGCGGCGGTACCTTCGACGTTTCCCTGCTCGAGATCTCCGACGGCGTATTTGAGGTGCTGGCTACCGCCGGTAACAACCGTCTGGGCGGCGATGACTTCGATAAGAGAATCATCGACTGGATCGCCACCGAATTCATGAAGGAAAACAACGGCATTGACCTGAGAAAAGACAAGATGGCTCTGCAGAGACTGAAGGACGCTGCCGAAAAGGCAAAGATCGAGCTGTCCGGTATGTCCAGCGCCAACATCAACCTGCCCTTCATCACCGCCGATGCCACCGGTCCCAAGCACTTTGACGGCACCTTGACCAGAGCCAAGTTCAACGAAATGACCGCTGATCTCGTGGAAGCCACCATGGTTCCCGCAAGAAGAGTGCTGGCTGACGCAGGTCTTACCGCTTCTCAGGTAGATAAGGTTCTGCTGGTTGGCGGCTCCACCCGTATTCCCGCAGTGCAGGACGCTGTAAAGAGCTTCATCGGCAAGGAACCCTTCAAGGGCATCAACCCCGACGAGTGCGTTGCCATCGGCGCGGCTGTTCAGGCAGGTGTGCTTGGCGGTGACGTAAAGGATCTGCTGCTGCTGGACGTTACTCCCCTGTCCCTCGGTATTGAAACCCTGGGCGGCGTATTCAACCGCATCATCGACCGCAACACCACCATTCCCGTCAAGAAGAGCCAGGTTTACTCCACCGCCGCTGACGGTCAGACCTCGGTTGAGGTTCACGTTCTGCAGGGTGAGAGAGAAATGGCTGCCGGCAACACCACCCTCGGTCGCTTCGTGCTGGACGGCATTCCCGCTGCTCCCAGAGGCGTTCCTCAGATCGAGGTTACCTTCGACATCGACGCAAACGGTATCGTAAACGTATCCGCAAAGGATAAGGGCACCGGCCGTGAGCAGCACATCACCATCACCTCCTCCACCAACATGAGCCAGGAGGACATCGACCGCGCTGTGAAGGATGCCGAAAAGTTTGCTGAGGAGGACAAGAAGCAGAAGGAAGCCATCGAAACCAAGAACCATGCGGATCAGATGGTGTTCCAGAGCGAAAAAACTCTGAACGAGATCGGTGATAAGCTTCCCGAGTCCGATAAGGCTGAAGTGGTTGCCGCTGTGGAAAAGCTGAAGGAAACCGCTAAGGGCAGCGACATCGAAGCCATCAAGCGCGACACCGAAGCACTGGAAAAGGCATTCTACGCCCTTTCCGAAAAGCTGTACAAACAGCAGGCTGACGCACAGGGTGCACAAGGTGCGGGTTGCGACAACAACTGCGACAACTGCGGTGATAACGGAACCTACTACAACGCAGACTTCGAAGACAAAACCGATAAATAATAAGTCAACCGGTCAGGATCACGGTCCTGACCGGTTTCTTTATAAAATACGGCGCCCTCGATTTGAGGGCGCCGTTTGCGTCATAGCTGATGACCTGACCTAAACGGATTTGCTGTGAAACGTCAATGCCGTCCCAGAGATACCATCCGCCCGCATCCTCTGCGGGGATCAGGCCGTCGGTATTCAAAATGAACGAAAAGGTATTGACGTTGCCCTCACGCACCAGCAGAATGTCTTCCTTCATGCCACAATACTTTAATACTTTAGCGTTATTTCTGTAGCAACACTCATATCAGTTGGCATTTCATCCGAACCAAAATTAACATAAAGTGAAAACCCTTCTTCACCAAACCACTGCATTACTTTTCTCCGGTATAACGTTGTTTGAAGCCCGGGAACACCTAACAGATCCACTATTTCAGAATATGTCATTCCTTGGACTACTTTTTTGGCTTTTTCCAAAGAAACACGAATCCACGCCGGAGGTCCATAAATATGCGGATTGGGAAGTTCTGCTACAGTATTGTACCTTTTGGCAGTAAATGAAGGATACGAATACATGACTAAAATGCTTCCGTCCGAGAGAATGAAATAATATGTTCGCTCACATTGGATGCTATAATAACACCAAGGTTCTGCGCCCATGAGATCAAGCGTAATTGCATAAAAAGCATGACTTTTTC
>SVRH01000119.1 GCA_015064925.1 Oscillospiraceae bacterium
GACCACTTAAAGCCGGAGTTTTTCTCCATACCGTTAGCATTCAGCGAAATAACGGGAATATGCTTTAGCCCCGCTTTGTCAAGGGCTCTGCGAATAAAGGAAACGTAGTTGCTTGCTCGGCAACAGCCGCCCGTCTGTGTCATCATGATCGCCAAACGGTTCGTGTCATAGCGACCGGACAGAACCGCCTCCATGATCTGACCGACAATGGTGATCGATGGGAAGCAGGCATCGTTATTGACGTATTTCAGTCCTGTATCAATGGCGGCACGGTCATCGTTATCCAAAATAACAACGTTGTATCCGTGCTTTGCAAATACAGGTTCAAGGATGTCAAAATGGATGGGGCTCATTTGCGGTGCCAGAATGGTATAATTCAGCACGTTCATATACGAGGTATATTCCTGCCTGCGATAAGATACCGGCACGGGCTTTGCCACAATGCCTTCCTTTTTGCGCATCTGCATTGCAGAAATGAGGCTTCGAATACGGATTCGAACCGCGCCAAGATTGTTGATCTCATCTATTTTCAGAAGCGTATAGAGTTTGCCTGATCCTTCCAGTATTTCATTCACCTGATCGGTCGTAACGGCATCCAAGCCGCAACCGAAGGAATTGAGCTGGATCAGCTCCAGATCGTCACGCTCTCTGACGAACTCTGCCGCAGAATAGAGCCTTGAATGATACGTCCATTGATCCACAACACGCAAGGTGCGTTCGCTGTTAAAGTCAATGGGAAGGCTATCTTCAGTAAATACGGTCAAGCCATAAGAAGCGATCAGCTCGGGAATACCGTGATTGATCTCGGGATCAATGTGGTACGGTCTGCCTGCAAGGACGATACCGCTTGTGCCGTTTTGCTCCATCTGTGCAATAACTTTTGTACCTTCGTTTCGGATATCCTCTTTTGCCTGTAGCTGCTCCTGCCATGCAATGTGTGCCGCACGGCGAACTTCGCTTGCGGGAATATCCCATTCCTCTTTGCAAAGGGCGATCAAACGGTTGGCGGCGATCTTTTCGCTTGTAAAAGCGATAAAGGGACGGATATACCGCACGTCGCCGTCCGTGATAGCCTCCACGTTGTTTTTCAGATTTTCGGGATAGGACACCACAATGGGACAGTTAAAGTGATTCTGTGCATTGGGGTTCTCCTGACGCTCGTAAAATACACACGGATGAAAAATGGTGTTGATGCCGTTGTCGATCAGCCACTGCACGTGACCGTGAGAGAGCTTTGCGGGATAGCACTCCGATTCCGAAGGAATGGACTCCATACCAAGCTCGTAGATCTTGCGGCTTGAGAATGGAGACAATACGGTACGAAAACCGAGTTCCTTAAAAAAGGTCGCCCAAAAGGGATAGTTTTCGTACATGTTCAGCACTCTCGGGATGCCGATCACTCCTCTTGATGCATCCTTTTCAGCAAGCGGTTCGTAGTTAAAAATGCGTTTACGCTTATATTCAAATAGATTAGGGGCTTTTTTGCCCTTAGTATCGCCGCCAATTCCTTTTTCACAACGGTTTCCGGTGATATGTGTACGACCGCCTGGAAATTTATTGACAGTCAGCATACAGTTGTTGGAGCAACCGCCGCAACGTCGGCTTGTTGAAGTGTATGTAAGAGAAAGAATTTCTTCTGTAGGCAGCATTGTCGTTTCTTGACCTGTATAATTCTGCCTTGCGATCAGTGCCGCGCCGAAGGCACCCATCAATCCCGAAATATCGGGACAGGTGGCTTCGACACCTGCAACCTTTTCAAAAGCACGAAGCACCGCCTTATTATAGAAGGTGCCGCCCTGCACCACGACATGCTCACCCAGATCTTTGGCATTAGCCAGCTTTATGACCTTGAACAGAGCGTTCTTTATCACCGAGTAGGCAAGACCTGCCGAGATATCCGCAACGCTTGCGCCTTCTTTTTGCGCCTGCTTAACATTTGAGTTCATAAACACGGTACAGCGAGTTCCGAGATCCACGGGGCTCTTCGCGTACAGAGCTTGCTTTGCAAAGGTTTCTGCCGTGTATCCAAGAGAGTTTGCGAAGTTCTCGATAAAGGAGCCGCATCCCGAGGAACAGGCTTCATTCAAAAGGATGGTATCCACTGCACCGTTTTTCAGTTTGATACACTTCATATCCTGACCGCCGATATCCAGCACGCAATCCACCTTAGGATCAAAGAAGGATGCGGCAGTACAGTGAGCAATGGTTTCTACCTCGCCATCGTCCAGCGAAAAGGCGGATTTGAGAAGTGCTTCACCGTAACCCGTGGAACAGGATCTGACAATTCTTGCTGTCGGCGGTAAGAGCTTTTGCATCTCACTGATAGCGGTTTTGGCAGTTTCGATGGGGTTGCCCTGATTGTTTGCATAGTAAGAAAACAGTAATTGACCTTCCTCTCCGATCAAGGCTACCTTCGTG
The DNA here is from genome assembly GCA_015064925.1 of Oscillospiraceae bacterium. Taxonomy (GTDB): domain Bacteria; phylum Bacillota; class Clostridia; order Oscillospirales; family CAG-272; genus SIG655. The sequence continues at coordinate 2,419 of SVRH01000119.1, forward strand.
GTAGTAGAGCCTGCGTCAATTCCAAGGAAGCAATCACCGCTATAGTTTTGAATATTCGTTTTCGCGACAACGGCATTTTTGTGCCGAGCATAGAACGCCGCATATTCATCCTCGCTCTCAAAGAGCGGATCAAGGCGTGGCATTTCAAAGGAAACGCTGACTCCCTTTTGGAGAACGTCGATCATACTGTCGATAGGTAACGCGGTGGCATCTGCCCCTTCAAGAGCTGCGCCCATGGCGGCAAACAGATGGGAGTTTTCGGGATCAACCACGTTTTCGGGCGTTAAGTTCAAGGTACGGATAAACGCCTTTTTCAGCTCGGGCAGAAAATGCAAGGGGCCACCGAGGAAGGCAACGCATCCGCGAATCGGCTTACCGCAGGCAAGACCGGAAATCGTCTGATTGACCACGGCCTGAAAAATAGAGGCGGCAAGATCGGCTTTGGTTGCGCCCTCGTTAATGAGAGGCTGAATATCC
>SVRH01000040.1 GCA_015064925.1 Oscillospiraceae bacterium
GCATACAGACGACCTCCTTGCCCAGTACGATACTGTGCTTTTTGTATTCCTCCATATACGTGCAGGTTTCAGGTGCGTCAAGATAGCCAAACAACTCGTTTACAATGTCGCACACAAGAGAGTTAACGTTACACTCCACACAAAGGCTTCCCGCGATCTCTCTGATCTGTTCGGGAAAATTCTCGGTAAAAAGATTGATACCAATACCGAGTATGAGGTGATTGGCGGTGCATCCGGGTACCCCTTGTGCAAGAATACCGCAAACCTTTTTATCGTTCAGATACAGGTCATTGACCCATTTGATGCCAAGGGTCAGACCTGTATTTCTCTTTACTGCTCGCAGTACGGCAACAGAAGCTGCGACCGTTACACCAAGTATGTCAGCAAGTGGACGGTCTGTTGTTACGGCAAGAGTCATATACAACCCGCTTTGCGATGGAGAATAAAAGCTGCGACCCAACCGACCCTTACCATCCGTTTGTCCCAGTGAAAGGATCAGCTTGTCCCGATGATCCCCCGACAAAAACATACGTTTGGCTTCACTGTTCGTGGAGTCTATCAGATCAAACAAGCAAACTGCAATATCGCTGTGCTCAGGGCTGATCCCCTGACGAATCGCGTCAGTACTGAACACGATTCCGGAACCGTTATTCGCAGTCACGATCCAAGCCTCCTTTTTGATTCATTCTATCGTATCATTCTATCACATTATAATATTCGTTGCAAGGGGTTTTCCCAATTTTTACTAGTATAATACGCAAAAAAATCTCTGCACACAGTATGTGTGCAGAGATTTTCAGTGTTGCCTTTTGATTACAATCTGATCCTTATCAACGGTACAAATCGCACTGTCTATAGGACGCAGCTGTCCCCTTAGAATGGCTAACGAAACGGGATCCTCCACCATTCTACGAATTACACGGTGAAGGGGTCTTGCCCCGTATTGCGGATCATAGCCATGCTCTGCCAGAAACGCCGAAACCGTGTCATCCAAATCGATTTTGATCCCTTTTGAAAGCAGACGTGCTCTGAACTGCTCCAGTTGCAATTTGGCGATCCTTTTGACCTCTTCAAAACTAAGCTGCTCAAAATAGACTGTTTCGTCAATGCGGTTGAGGAACTCTGCGGGGAACGTATTTTTCAGTTCCTTTTCGATCTCTCCTTTCACGTTTTCCTGCTTTTCATTTGCCTCAAAACCAAGTTTTCGGTTTGATACAAGCGCTCTGGAGCCTACGTTTGATGTCATGATGATCACTGTATTTTTAAAATCAACACATCTGCCCGCGGAATCGGTCAACCTGCCCTCATCCAAAATCTGCAAAAGTGTATTGTACAGATCCGGATGTGCCTTTTCAATTTCATCAAACAATACCAGTGAATAGGGCATGCGGCGCACTCTCTCGGTCAGTTGACCGCCTTCATCATATCCAACATAGCCGGGAGCAGCACCAATGAGCCTGGATATGCTCTGCTTTTCGGCATATTCGGACATATCCACCCTGATCATGGCTGATTCACTGCCAAACATCGTTACAGCCACCGCCTTTGCAAGCTCTGTCTTTCCTACACCTGTCGGACCGACAAACAAAAACGAGCCCATGGGACGCCCGGGATCATGAATCCCCGCACCCGCACGTCTGATCACGTTTGCAACCGTTTTCACAGCAGTCTCTTGTCCGATGACACGCTGGCGCAGAGAATCCTCCACATGAAGATATCGCTGTGCCTCGTTTTCCGCCAAGTGACCGGCAGGTACACCTGTCCATGCCGTAACGATTTCCTCGATCTCCTCTTCCCCGACGGTCAACATATTAGCACTACACTCCCTTTCCCACGCTGTACGCGAGTTGATCAGCTCAGTTCGCAGCTGAAGCTGTCTGTCGCGCAGCTGCGCAGCCCGTTCATAGCTCTGCTGCTTGATTGCTTCTTCCTTTTCCCGCGTAACCGTCTCCATTTCTCTTTCAAGCGTTTCTATCCCCTTTGGCAAAACAAATCCCTCGATCCTTTTTTTAGACGCAGCCTCATCAATCAAATCGATGGATTTATCAGGTAAATAGCGCTCCGGTATATACTTGATTGAAAGATCCACCGCAGCCGATATGGCTTCGTCACTGATCTTCAATCGATGATGCTTTTCAAACCGTTCGCGTAAGCCCGTCAAGATCTGCACAGCCTCATCCCGTGATGGCTCACCCACTGTAACCGCCTGAAAACGCCGTTCAAGAGCGGCATCCTTTTCAATATACTTGCGATATTCACGAAAGGTGGTGGCACCGATCACCTGAAGCTCGCCTCTGGCAAGGGCAGGCTTCAAAATATTTGCAGCGTCCACTGCTCCCTCAGCTGCTCCCGCCCCTACGATGGTGTGAAGCTCATCAATAAACAGTATGACGTTTGTGCGTTTTTGTACCTCCTCAACCACCGACTTCATCCGCTCTTCAAATTCACCGCGATATTTGGCACCTGCGATCATGGAGGAAAGATCCAAACGGTACACTCGTTTATCGCGCAATATAAGCGGCACGTTCTTTTCTGCAATCCTTCTTGCAAGTCCCTCCACTACAGCAGTTTTCCCCACTCCCGGTTCACCGATCAGGCAGGGGTTGTTTTTGGTGCGTCTTAATATAATCTGAATCACCCTGGAGGTCTCCTCATCGCGACCGATAATGGGATCGATCCTTCCCAGCTCTGCTGCAGCTGTCAGATCGGTTGCAAATTTTTCCAGTGTATGCGACTTACCCCCAAAGTCTCTTTCTCTGTTTTGATGAGAGCTTTTACTCTTGTCTTCTTCCTCATCACTCGTAAAATAGGGTGTCAACTCCTCCAGAAGATCACTCATATACAGTCCACAGGAAATTAACAGCTTCACTGCTACGCACTCGCTTTCCTCCAGCATGGCATACAAAATGTGCTCGCTGCCAATAGCGGCACTGCCAAAGTGTGATGCTACCTGCGCGCATCGTTCAATGATCCGTCTGAGACGGGGTGTCATATCGGTCGCTTCCACTTCTTTTTCCTCCATGATCTCGCGGCTTTGCAAAAGATCACAGATCTTTTCTCTGTCGACACCTTTTCCCGCAAGCACCCTACCTGCTGCTGACTTCGGTTGTGATAACAGTCCGAGAAGCAGATGCTCTGTGCCAATGTACCCCTGTTTGCACTCCTTTGCAGCCTCAAGAGTTGCAGTCAACACATTTTCGGCGGCATTTGTAAATCGTTTATCCATGACTACCTCCGCATAGGTTTTCGTACTATCAATATACCCAACCTGCATAAAAAGAAAAGTCAAAAAGTAGGATCCGCCAAAATTAAATTGACGGATCCACATTCAAGCTTTATTTAAATACTTATTATAAGCTTCTGCCAAACGGTTCCAGGTTTCTTTATCCACGTCTCCTGTGATCGGTAAACCGTTGATACGCTGAAAATCGCGTACGTTCTCGGCGGTGCTTTGATCGTAGATACCTGTGATCGCCTGATTATCAAGGTTTTGGTATGCGATACCGATCGTGCGTAAAATGATCTGTATGATATAAATGAGTGGTAGCTCATTTCCTAGGGTTATCTTTCCTTCCAGCAGCTTCTCTTCAAAGGGATAAATCGGGAAAGACCGTGCGGAAAGCCTTAGCACCTCCTCGTAGGCAGCACGAAGTGCCTGCCAGGTTTCGTAGTCTACGCGCCCTGTTTGCGGCAGCCCCACAAGCTGTTGAAATGTACGTACTGCGTTACCTGTAAGCGAACCGTAGATCCCATCGGGAATAACGAGCGGGATCTCGTAACCGTAGCGGGAAAGTGTCCGAAGATACTCTTGGATCTCATATATCGGGTTCAGTTCAGTCATACGTCTCCTCCGATCTCGTACCCGGGATACTGCCCGGGACTGCGCTGATTTCCCTTTACAATATTATCATAGGTATCGGCGATCACCGCCCATGTGATCGCGTCCACGGATCCGTCAACGGTCAGATTGAACAGTGCCTGGATGGCATATACCGCGTCCCTTGTATTCTCTCCGAAGATACCGTCTTCCGCAATGGAGGGGATCTCGTCATATGCGGTGGACAATACGTTGATATAGCTTTGCAGCTCGCGCACGTCATCTCCCGAAAACCCTATGCGAAGAGGCGTTCCGGGAAAGGGTCGTGCGATGCCATCAAAGGCAGAGGGCGGTAACGATTCGACGATACCGACGTAGGCATCGTACAGTCTGTTCCAGGTCTCTTCGTCAACGATACCCGTTTCGGGAAGGCCACTGTTTCTCTGAAAGCTGCGCACAAGCGCGTCGGTCTGCTCCCCAAACACGCCGTTTATGGGAATGGGTGCCAATCCGTCGGTAAAGGTTGCCACCACGTTCAGATAGTACTGCAGAATACTGACGTATACTCCCGTTTGCCCTACGCGAAGGTCCTCCGGATATTGAAGCGCCACCTCGTCGAAGGTCAGTCCCTCGGAGATCAGCTCGTTTAACCGTTTCACGGCATTGTACACAGAGCGAACCTTATACCAAGTGGCGTCCCCCACGATGCCATCCTGGGCAAGTGAGAAGATCTCCTGAAATTTTCGTACCGCCCGCTCGGTCTCGGGACCGTAGATCCCGTCGGTCGGATAGATCTTCGGGATCGAGGGATAGTTGGCAGATATACGGTTAAGCCGCGTTTGAATGATCGCCACCTCATTGCCGCTGGAGCCAATTCTCAGCGGAGAAACGGGTGCACTGTCCTGCGGCGATCCAATCGGTGCATTGCTCACAAGCTCAATGTCCTCCCCATAGTAATTTTTAAGTATATCAAGATACCCGAGCCCTTCATCGGCAAGGGATACGGTACCCCATTGGGACAGTCCCGCACAGGTGGAGTTGATCCCATCGCAGTACTGCGCAAACAGCGGAAGCACGTTTCCCTTTCTGCGGATATAACTGTTGAAAAACCGATCCGACAGATCCGCAATGTTTTCGTATACCGTGCTGTTATTCTGAAAGGACTGGTCAACCGTTGTGTCGGACGTAATATCAAAATCATATCCGCGGCTGGGATAGTATTCGGTATAGATCCGATTGAGCGCAAAGGAGATCTGCGCCAGAATGTTGGCGATCAGCGCCTGCTCGGGCCAAGTGGGATAGATCTCGTTGGAGGCAACATTTCTGACGTAGTCAAGAAAGCTAACCTCCACGATCTCACCGTTTGACCCCGCGGGTCCTATATGTACCCGTACGGTCTCGGGGATCGTCGGAAGGATCGCTGCGTTTGCCATTATCGGTTCACCCTCCCTTCAGGGCGGATATAGACGGTATTCCCGCCGTCTATGTCGCTGTCGGGGAACTGCCCTTCTCCGTTTTCGTTGTATAAGGCCTCCAGATTGACGGGGAGCGGGATCATAAACAGATTCTGAATGGTCGCAGTGTCGGGAAATATATTGACACCGTATCTGATCAGCGAATAGTAGCCGGGTTTATCCGCCTCCACCGTATAAGAAAGCAGATCCTTCTTTTCTTCCCCGGGCAGCGGCAACCCGGAGGACAAAAGCGTCACGGGACCCGCGATCCCGCTTGCATCTGTGGTCAGTACTGCCTCCACTCTTGAATTTTGCCCAAGCTCACTTGACAGTGTGACCATAACGCCTTCCACCGGATAATCCACGGTTCCGGTTTTGGCCTTGATGATCAGCGTCCCGGTCGGCATTCTTTCGTTATCCATTTTCATCACCTCCCTACAGTATATGCCCAAAAACAAAAATGCGCTGCCTGCAGCGCATTTTTCGTATTATTTTTTGATCTTGAAGATATACCGAAGTATGGGTGCAAATACCTTAGGGGAGCGAAAAACCACGATCTTCATACCCTTTCTCCTTTACAAGTTACTGCTAAAAGAGTATGCAAAAAGAAAAATGACGGTTACTCCTTCTTTTCCCATCTGGGCTTTGCCTTCAGGGTCGCGTACAGATCCAGATAACTGTCGTGTCGGGATTTCGGGATGATGCCCGACCTGATCGCATCAAGCACAGCGCAGCCATCCTCTTTTAAGTGCGTACACTTTTGATAGCGGCAATTGCCAAGGTGTGGACGGAATTCGCGGAAAGCGTTTGGCAGATCCTCCAGTCGGTAAAAATCAAAGGCGGCAAAATCCAGCATGGAAAAACCGGGGGTGTCGGCAAGGTAGCCGCTGATCTCTTCGCTTCCGAGAAGCGAGGAAAGCGAAAGAAGCGAGACCGCTCTTGTGGTGTGTCTGCCGCGGCCCGTTTTTTCAGCAACCGAACCCGTCTCAAGGCCCGTTCCCGGGAACAGTCGGTTGATAAGGGTCGATTTTCCTACCCCCGACGCACCCGCAAAGGCGATGGTCTTATCTGCACAATTTTCCGTAATATAAGCCTTGATCCCGTCCACTCCTTTGCCCGTGACAGACGAGCAGGAAAAAACGGGAAAGCCGCAGCTGCGATAGGTTTCCTCAAGAGTATCGGACTGCTTTTCCTCAAGGTCACTCTTGGTGACCACGATAATGGGCTCTATCCCGATGTGATCGGCAATGGTGATCAGCTTGTCAAGGGTGAGCATGGCGGGCGCGGGACGGGCGGATGCCACCACGCAAAAGAGGGCATCCAGATTTGCCATACTGGGTCTTATCAGCGAATTCTTACGCTCCAGCACCGTTTCGATGCAGGGGTTGTCCGCTTCGTCAAAGGAGACCGTCACGTAATCGCCCACAAGGACCTTCAGATGCTCGTTTCTGAATTTACCTCTCGGCTTGCATTTGATAAGACCCATTGTGTCGGTCTTCACCGTGTACAGTCCACCGGATGATTCCAAAATTCTGCCCTTTGTCTCCATGCTATCTCCTCTTTCGTAAACTAAGGCAATTATACGATATTTTTTGAAAAAAAGCAAGATGAAAAGCAATTTTTTTCGTGCGCTGCTTGCTTTTGCCCGAAAGATTTGGTATGATGAAAGGAGAAATGATGGGGAGTACACATCCATGGAACTTATACAAATTGAAAAAACAGCAGCCGAGCTGTTTGCGCTCGGGTGTCTTAGAAAGGTCAGCTTTGGCAGCACAAAGGACAAAAGTGTGCTGCGCGCCGAGGCAGTTCCCGTAAAGCAAGCAGACACAACCGTTTGGCGCATTACAAAGTATATGGCAGACGGTAAAGCCATTCACGAAAACCACGGTACCGACGAAATGGCAGCCAAGATCATCGGAATGCTGGATCTTTTTTCGGAATTCCATCTGCACGCCGCAGAGGGTCAGCTTGACTGCCGCATTTCCAAAAAAGGAAAGATACTTGTTTCGGACAAGATCAAACGAAACGTAGCGGCAAAGGCCGAGGAGCACAACCGCCCAAAGCAGTATATACTGGATAGCTATGAATGCCGCGAATTCCTGCACGCCCTTGGCGTTTCGGATGAAAACGGAAAGGTGTTTGAAAGGAAAATGGCAAAGTTCCGTCAAATCAATAAATTCCTTGAGATCGTACGCGACGTTTACCATGAGCTGCCAAGTGACGGCGAGCTGACCGTCTGCGATCTCTGCTGCGGGAAAAGCTATCTTACCTTCGCCGTCTACTATTATCTGACCGTGATGCTGGGGCGCAGGGTCAAGATCTACGGCGTTGACCGTAAGACCGACGTCATTGAGTTTTGCGACGCGCTTGCCAAAAAGCTTCGCTTTGACGGCATGGAATTCGTTGCAGGCGATATTCTGAACTTCGATATGCCAAAAAAACCGGATATGGTGATCTCTCTGCACGCCTGCGATATTGCAACCGACATCGTTCTGGCGGGTGCCTGCCGATTCGGAGCCAAGGTCATTTTGTCCACCCCCTGCTGTCATCACGAAATGTTCTCCCAAAGCAAAAGGAACAGCCCCGAGAATCTGTCCTTTATCATGGAGCATTCCATACTGCGGCAAAAATTCTGTACCGCCGCCACCGATGCGCTGCGTGCGCTGCGTTTGGAGGCTGAGGGTTATGCGGTGGATGCCTTTGAGCTCATCGACCCCGAGGAAACGCCCAAAAACGTGATTCTGCGCTGTGTTTACAAGAATACGCACGGTGTGCGCCGTGACAAGGCACTTACCAAATACCGTGCAGCCTGCGAGCTGCTTGGAGTGGAGCTTACCCTTGATAAGCTGCTGACAGATGCGGAAAGAGAGGAACAAAGTGGAACTATACTTACCTTCCGATGAACTACGAGCGCTGGAGGCGTTTGCCGAAGCGGGCGGAATGTCAAGCCTTCAGATGATAAAGCAGGCTGCCACCGTCTGCTATGACTATATCAAGGCGCATTACACTCCCTGCAGGATCCTCATCCTTTGCGGCAGAGGCAACAACGGTGCCGACGGACTGATGCTGGCAAGCCTTTTGTCCGAAAGCTATACCGTCACGGTCTATCAGCCAACCCTTGGTGCCCCCAGCACGCCCTGCGCGATTTTCCGCAAAAATGCGGTGGAAAAAGGGGTTACCTTTACCGTGGTTGCCGAGCCAGAGAAATTTGATCTGATCATCGATGCCTTTTACGGCATCGGCTTCCGTCTTCCTCTTTCGGAGGATATGAAAAAGCTGTTTTGTAGGATCAATGAAAGCGGTATTCCCGTCATTTCGGTCGATATTCCGAGCGGTGTGGAGGCAGACACGGGAAAATGCGACGCGGACGCCATCCGTGCCGATATCACGTTAACCTTCACTCGCAAAAAAGTGGGGCTCGTGGTTTATCCGGGCGCCGAGCACGCTGGTCAGGTCATGCTCTTGGACGCAGGTATTCCTGTTCCGGAGGGTATCTCGTCCGCTTACACTTCCCTTACGGATCTTTCTCTCTATCCCAAACGGCAGGACAACAGCCACAAGGGAACCTACGGAACCCTTTGTATATTTGCCGGCTCGGTTGGCATGGCAGGTGCGTCATACCTCTCTGCCCTTGCAGCGTATCGCACGGGAGTGGGTCTTGTGAAGATCGTCACACCCATGGAAAACCGCATCATTCTGCAGACCATGCTGCCCGAAGCGGTGCTTGTCTGCTATGACGGCGAGCATCCCGATCTGCGTGCCATAGAAAAATCGGTTCGCGGCTGTGATGCCCTTGTGGCAGGTCCAGGTATCGGCCAAAGCGAAGTATCGGCACAGATCCTTGCGATGCTGCTTTCCGACTTTGATGGATGCAAAACGGTTCTGGATGCCGATGCACTGAATCTGATGGCGGCAAATGGCGATGAACTGCCCAAAGGAGCCGTCATCACGCCTCACCCCAAGGAATTTTCCCGTCTGTCGGGGCTTTCGGTAAGGGATATTACCGCTTCCCAACTGAATTGCGCCATGGAGTTTGCGGAAAACCACAAGGTCATCACACTTTTGAAGGGGGCACGCAGTGTTATTGCCGACCCCAAAGGGAATGTGCGCGTCAATCTCACGGGCAACCACGGTATGGCGACCGCCGGCTCGGGAGACGTGCTCTCGGGCATTGTGGGAGCACTTCTGACACTGGGTCTGTCAAGCTTTGATGCCGCTTCTCTTGGTGCATACATCCACGGAAAGGCAGGCGACAAGGCTGCCGAAACGATCGGCAAGCCGTCCATGATGGCATCCGATATTGCAAATTCCATTGCTGAAGTTTTGAAAAAGATATAAAATGAACCCTCTCTGCTTTGGTGACGGAGAGGGTTTTGTTTATCAAGCATCATTCAATATACCGTTTGCATATAGGATTTCTCTTTGCTCATCATAAGATTTATGAGTATATGGTATTTCTATAAGCAGTAAGCCCTTATTCTTGGCATATTGCCTTTTTATCTCATCTCGTTTTTTGATTAGCTCTAAACCTGCGTATCCTCCACAACCACGAACTAATTTAAAGTGTTGTTCACCTTGACATTCAATGAGACATTTAATGTTATTTTCGTCATCAAAAACCACAAAATCAAATCGAAGAGGGTTATCATTTTCGCTCAGTAAATCTTGAAATGAAAACTCTACTCTATAGGGAATTCTATTTTCTTTCAACAAGCTAACAGTAATCCATTGAAACGATGACGAATCTTTTCTGCATTCGCAACAAGCTATACTATGATAACTACGATCTAAACTATGCCGATTATTTGAGATTTTAAATTCATCTGATAGAAACTCATACTCTCTTCCACATAGATAACATTTACAACGAAATCTTTTTTTTAGATAAACTATTCCATCTTTCTTCTTTCGTTTATCAGAAGGTGGACAAATCATTTCAACATGATCATCAATGCACTCCACTATTTCTAATGAGTCATGGATTTCATTTAACGAAATTAAGTCATAACTTTCATCTTTCTTTCTTAAATATGCTGCTACGTTATCCGCATCTTTTTCCAAACGGGCTCCACAGTCTTTACCGCAATCTCTCCACCTTTTTCTTTGGAGAAACTTTAAATTATAGATATGTATTTTTCCACACTTACACTGAACTTTATATAATTTATGATTCTTTTCATTTTCTATTGATATATTTTTATCCGTGGTTCGTTCTTTTTGATAGGCCTCAATAACTGTAAAACACCCAAACTTACTTCCAATTTCTACCGTAATCCCATCGTTCATAACAACCCACCTACTTTACAAAAATATTATAGTAATTATACTGTCCGATAAACGAGCTTTGGTTTATTATAGCACATTCTTTTAGTTAATTCAATCTCATTTTAAAATAGTAAGCCCTCACCATGAATAGTGAGAGCTTGATTTATTTAGCTATATTTATGAGGATTTGTATCTAAAATAATTTCTTCGAAACCATATATCAATTATGAGTTGAACATATCCTCAAAAATACTCCAAGGATATAGGGAAAAGTCGGGCAAATCCTCGATTTTCGTTTCTTTTCCCGTATATGGGTGTAAAAATGTCATTTCCTTACAGTAAAGTGCCGGCGTGTGACCGCCGTCACCGCTACCGTAGCGTCCGTCACCGTACAGCGGCAGAGAGCGAAAAGCGAACTGCACTCTGATTTGGTGAGTCCTACCGGTAAACAGTTCAATTTCGACAAGGCTGTAACCTTCGGCAGATGATAGCACCTTGTAGGCAAGAGAGGCATCCCGCACACCCTTTCGCATACGGTCAACCACAAAGGTCTTGCCCTTGCTTGCATCTCGAAACAGCAGATCGTTTAAGGTGTCTTCCGTCTTTTCGGGAACTCCCTTGATCACGGCAAGGTATTTCTTTGTGACCTTGCGGTTTGCGATCTGTACCGAAAGATTTGAGGCAGCCTTTTGGGTTCTGGCAAGCACCATCACCCCCGCCACGTCACGGTCCAGACGGTGAACGGTAAAGATCTCACTTTTGTGGCCTCTGCCTTCAAAATACTCTTTCAGAAGTAGCGGCACGCTTTGTTTGTTACCCGTAAGCTCGGAAAGAACGCCCGCAGGCTTGGACACCGCAACGATATCCCGATCCTCATACAAGATCTTCATTTTGCTTCGCCCACGCGCTTGCCGAGCACCACGCGGTAGTGCTGATAGAATTCCTCGTATCTGCCCTCATCCAGTGCATCTCGGATCTTTGCCATCAGCTCGTTGTAGAAATACAGATTGTGAAGCACCGCCAGACGCATACCCAGCATTTCCTGCGCCTTGAACAGATGGCGGATGTACGCCTTGCTATAGTGGCGGCAGGCGGGGCAGTTACAGTCGGGATCGATGGGAGTGGAATCCTCCTTATACTGCTCATTCAGCAAATTCATCTTTCCTTTCCATGTGAAAAGGTTGCCGTGTCGGGCATTGCGGCTGGGCATAACGCAGTCGAAGAAGTCCACACCTCTGTGCACAGCCTCGATAATATTCACGGGAGTACCCACTCCCATGAGATAACGGGGCTTGTTTTCGGGCATGTGAGGCTCCACGTGTTCGATGATCTCGTACATTTCATCGGCAGTTTCACCAACCGCCAGACCGCCTATGGCGTAGCCGTCAAGATCCAGCTCTGCGATCTTCTGCATATGGGCAATACGCAGATCGGCATAAGTACTTCCCTGATTGATACCGAACAGCATCTGATGCGGGTTTACGGTATCGGGCAGCGAATTTAAACGCGCCATTTCGTTCTTGCAGCGCACCAGCCAGCGGTAGGTACGTTCGCAGGACTGCTTGGTGTACTTGTACTCAGCGGGGTTTTCAATACATTCGTCAAACGCCATGGCAATGGTGGAGCCGAGATGCGACTGGATCTGCATACTTTCCTCGGGCCCCATGAAAATACGTCTACCGTCCACGTGAGAGTTGAAGTATACGCCCTCTTCCTTGATACGGCGCAGCTTGGCAAGGGAAAATACCTGAAATCCGCCCGAGTCGGTCAGCACAGGACGGTCCCAATTGAAGAATTTGTGAAGTCCTCCCTGACGGTAGATCAGATCATCTCCGGGGCGAATGTGCAGATGATAGGTGTTGGAAAGCTCAACCTGACAGCCGACCTCTTTCAGATCCATGGTGGAGATACCGCCCTTGACCGTAGCACAGGTACCCACGTTCATAAAAACGGGGGTCTGAATGGTGCCGTGCACGGTCTCCATCACGCCTCTACGAGCTCTTCCTTCTTTTTTCAGTACTTTAAACATATATGTATACTCCTTAACTTCTCTTGAATTGATGCTCGATGCCACTCTTTGTCAGTTCAAACGCCACGGGTCTGCCGTGGGGACAGTAGCGGATATCGGGATTGGACAGCAGTCTCTTGCAAATGTAGTCCAGATGCTCGGGGCCGTCTTTGCGTCCTCCCTTAACCGCTGCCTTGCAGGATGCCTGATACAGCGCTTTTTCAAAAGCGATCTCACGGGAAAGCTCCACGTTCACAGTACCAAGGCGTAGACCTGCCGCGATCTCGCAAAACAGCTCTACTGCCTCCGATTCGGTGATGCCGCCCGGGATCTCGTTGATGCAAAGCCGCGAGTCCTCTTCGGTATAGAATTTGAAGCCGGCTTTTTCGATCTCTTCGCGGTAATCAAGAGCCGCAGCAAATTCCTCTTTTGTCAAGGTGAGCGTTATGGGCAAAAGCATCAGCTGAGAGTAACGCTCTCCTTTCTTCAGATTCTGCTTCATATCCTCGAAAATGATGCGTTCGTGGGCAGCGTGCTTGTCGATCATCAAAAGTGTTTCACCGCACTGCACCAAAATATAAGTATCGAACGCGATCCCCAGCACCTTATATTCCGGCGGGATCTCTTCCTTTTCTTCCTCGATCGGCTCATTTGACTTTGCGATCTCAGGGGTCATTTCCAATTCGTCCGGTGCCAGATCCATCAGTGCTTTGGCAAGCGCCGCCACCGTATCGTTTACGATCGGCTTGGTTTCGGGAATGCAGATCTGTTCCTTCGATTCCTCACAGGCAACCTCAGGAAACGGCAGATCGGAAAGAACAGCCTCTTTGGGTTGTGTCACCGGAACCTCGGGGACATATACAGGGCTTTCGCGTTTAATATTCTCTTCATTCCGCTCACTTTGCACGGGAACCGCCTGCAGCTCATCATAGGGCTTTGGCGGTACGCAGGAATCAACCTTTGCAGGATTTACGCTCGGCGCTTCTGTGGGCTTTTTGTCGATCGTCTGCTGTTCGGGAGCAGAATCGTTCATGCGATCGTGAACGGGGGTAAATCGGTTGTAGCTATCCAGCGCATTGTGAGGAATGCTCTTTTTGTCCAGCAGCATTTCCGGGCGCTTGATATCCGAAATGAGCGCATTGCGCACGGCGCAGTACACCGCGTCGAACACCGCTCTTTCGTTTGAAAACTTCACTTCTAGCTTGGTGGGATGCACGTTGACGTCCACCGAAGCAGGATGCAGCACGATGTTCAGTACGCACACGGGAAACTTTTCACTTTCCATGTAGGAGGAATACGCCTGCTCCAGTGCCGCCGTTGCCGTGCGGCTGCGGATATATCTTCCGTTGATAAAGAAATTCTGACTGTTTCGGTTAGAGCGCACGTTCACGGGCGAACCGATAAATCCAAAGACCTCAATACCGTCGGTCATCGACTTGACCTCGATCAGCTTTGAGGCAAAGTCCTTTCCAAGCACTGCAAACACCGCTCCGTGAAGCTTTCCATTCCCTTGGGTACAGATCTTCAACTGACCGTCGGAGATGAAACGGATGGCAATATCGGGTCTGGAAAGTGCGATCTTTTCCACAACCGCAGCCACCGCCATGCCCTCTGACTGGTCTCTTTTCAAAAACTTACGTCTGGCAGGGACGTTGGCAAACAACTCCTCCACCACGATAGTCGTTCCTACGCGGCAGGCAAGCTCCGATACAGAAACCACGGTTCCTCCGTCCACCATAACTTCGGTTCCGTTTTCACTGTCCTTGGTGCGGGTGACGATACGCAGCTTGGAAACGGCTGAAATAGCCGCCAGCGCTTCTCCTCTGAACCCAAGGGTCACGATGCCGTCCAGATCGTTTGCATCCTTGATCTTGCTTGTGGCATGGCGCAGAATGCAGTTGACGGCATCCTCCTTTTCCATGCCGCAGCCGTTATCGGTCACACGGATATAGGAAACACCGCCGCGCTTGATCTCGACAGTCAGATCACTGCCGCCTGCGTCAATTGCGTTTTCAAGCAGTTCTTTCACCACCGATGCGGGTCTGTCCACCACTTCACCGGCGGCGATCAGGTTGGCGACCTGAAAATCCAGTAGATTAATCTTTGCCACGGTATTTCCCTCCTTTTCTTATTACTTTAACATTTTCTTCAGTTCATAAAGCGTCATTTGCGCTTCCATGGGTGTCATGGTGTCGGGGTCAAGCTTCTTGACCTTGTCCATCAGCATTTTTGCCGTATAGTCTTCGATGGAGATGGTATCTCCCTCTTCCTTGAGCTTTGCGATCTGCACCTTGCCCTCACCCTGCTCCAGCTCCAGCAGTACCTGCTTGGCGCGCTTGATCACCTCACTGGGAACGCCTGCCAATTTGGCAACCTCGATACCGTAGCTGTCGTCCGCCGCTCCCTCAATGATCTTACGGAGAAATACAACGGTATCACCCTTTTTCTTGGCGGTGATATGATAATTCACGATCCCCTTCTTTGCATCTGCAATGGTGGTCAGCTCGTGATAGTGGGTTGCAAACAAGGTTTTGGCACCGATTTTGGATGAAGCAGTATACTCAGCCACAGTCTTTGCAATGCTCATGCCGTCGTACGTGCTGGTACCTCTGCCGATCTCGTCGTAAATGACAAGTGAACGGCGGGTCGCATTTTTTAAAATATATGCCACCTCGTTCATTTCCAGCATGAAGGTGGACTGTCCCGAAGCCAGATCGTCCGAAGCGCCGATACGGGTGAACAGCTTGTCCACGATACCGATCCTTGCATCGTCCGCAGGTACAAAGGAACCCATCTGTGCCATGAGCACAATGAGGGCAACCTGACGCATATAAGTGGATTTACCCGCCATATTGGGGCCTGTAATGATCATCAGTCTGCGGGAGCCTGTGTTAAGATTTGAATCGTTGGGGACGAATCCCGCGTCACTGACAAACCGCTCCACTACGGGGTGTCTGCCACTCTTGATGTCGATCACCTCATCGCAGGTGATCTCGGGACGGGTGTATCCGTAGTTTACCGCAGCCACCGCCAGCGAATAGTACATATCAAGCTCAGCCAGTCGGCTTCCGCTCTGCTGGATTCTGGGAAGTGCTTCGGTGAGCTTCTGGCAGATCTCACGGAAAAGCTCGTATTCCAGCGCCGCATCCCGTTCGGAGGCGGAAAGGATCGTACTTTCCAGCTGCTTTAGTTCGTCGGTTATGTAACGCTCGCAGTTGGCAAGCGTTTGTTTTCTGATATATTCCTTGGGAACCTGATCGGAAAGTGCACGAGGCACCTCAATATAGTACCCGAACACGCGATTGTATCCGATCTTGACGCCCTTCATGCCAAGCTTTTCCCGCTCGGTGGCCTCCATACTGTTGATGTAGCTGCCGACGTTCTTTTGAATATCGCGCAGCTTGTCCACCGTTTCATTGTAGCCGTCGGCAATGAAGCCACCCTCTCGTACCGAAAACGGCGGATCCTTGGCAATGGCACGGTCGATCAGTTCATAAATATCGGTCAAAGGGTCTGTTTTTCCTGCGATATCAGCAAGCGCTTCGCTTTTCGCTTCACGCTGCA
>SVRH01000041.1 GCA_015064925.1 Oscillospiraceae bacterium
GTCCACGCACCATGCCGCGCTCATCAGCACGGTGAGAGCCTGCCTCACGGCGGAAGCAGGGCGTGTAGGCAAACAGCTTCTTGGGAAGGTCTGCCTCGCTCATGATCTCATCGCGGTAAATGGAGCAGAGTGCCGCTTCGGCGGTGGGAAGCATATAGTGCATACGGTCGTCGGTGGGGTTGGCGATCTTATAGACCTCGTCAGCAAACTTGGGGAACTGACCCGCAGTTTCGCCGCACATGTATTCCAGCATGTGGGGAGGCAGAATGAAATCGTAGCCGTCGGCGGTGTGGGTGTCGATAAAGTAGTTCAGCAGCGCCCATTCCAGACGCGCGCCCATGCCGGTGTACATCCAGTTGCCGGCGCCTGCCAGCTTTACGCCTCTTTCGTAGTCAATCAGTCCCAAGCCCTGGCAGAGATCCACGTGGTGCTTGGGCTCGAAATCAAATGCCGGCTTGGCACCCATGTAGCGCAGGGGCTCGTTGTTTTCCTTACCGCCGGGCAAAAGGTCTGCGTCGGGCAGATTGGGCAGGCTGAGCATCAGGGTCTTGTACTCTGCCATGACCGCATCCAGCTTTACGGCATCCTCGGCAATGCCCGCCTTCAATTCTGCCATTTCGGCAAAAATGGGCGCCACGTCCTTCCCCTGCTTCTTCAGCATGGGAATCTCCTTGGAGACCTTGTTCTGACGTGCCTTTCTCTCCTCGGTGGAGGCGATGAGCGCACGGCGCTGCTCGTCCAGCGCCAGAATACGGTCAACGGTTTCGTCGCAGTCCACTTCCTTTGCGCGCAGTCCCGCCTTGACGGCATCGGGATTTTCCTTGATCAGCTTAATATCTAACATGATGTTTTACTTCCTTTCGAATTGTATTCTATGCAAAAATCGGATCTTCATCCGTTTCAGATTTCGTCACTGAAAATATCTTTTCCGCAGACCTTCATCAGCAGCTCCTCCAGGTCCTCGTTGTCCTCGAAGTAGAGCTCGATGCGCTTGCTCTTCCCTTTTCCGTGGATCTTCACCCGTCTGCCGAGCCTTGTCGCCACGCGGTTTTCAAGCTCTGCCACGTAGTCCACCTTCGGTAGCTCGGGGATCTCGGTTGCGGGCTCGGTGGGCAGATCGGCAAGCTTGTTGATCTTTTTCACCAGCGCCTCGGTCTCGCGCACGCTGAGCTCATGTGCCGCGATTTCTTCGGCAGCGCCGTCCATTTCGTCGCGATCGTTCAGCGAAAGCAGGACCTTAGCGTGTCCCACGCTGATCTTTCCCTCAGAAAGCAGCTTGAGTGCTCCCTCGGTCAGATCGAGAAGACGCAGCGCGTTGGCGATAGAGCTGCGGCTCTTGCCCACGCTCTGAGAGAGCTTTTCCTGGGTCAGACCGTATTCGGAAAGCAGCTTTTCGTAAGCCCTTGCCTCTTCAATGGGATTCAGATCCTCGCGCTGGATGTTTTCGATCAGCGCCAGCTCTGCGGTCTTCTGGTCGTCGGCAGAAAGGATGACGGCGGGAATTTCGGAAAGTCCTGCCATCTTGGCAGCTCTCCAGCGGCGCTCACCTGCGATGATCTCGTAAAATCCGCCCGCCGATTCGCGCACAGCCACCGGCTGGATCACGCCGTGGGCGGCAATGGAGTCGGCAAGCTGCTGCAGCGCTTCCCTGTCAAACACCTTTCTGGGCTGATTCTTGCGGGGCTCCAGATCGGCAATGCGCAGCATGGTCGTTCCGCCCGACGCAGGAGCGGTATTTTCCACAAAAATGGAGTCCAGCCCTCTGCCAAGTCCGCTGAATTTTCCGTTAAACTTGTTACCACTCATACTGTCCTCCCTCAAATTCGGCGCAAAAGCTCTTTTGCCACTGCGGCGTAAGCCTCTGCTCCCTTGGAATTTTTATCGTAGTGCGTGATGGGCATGCCGTAGCTCGGCGCCTCACTCAACCGCACGCTGCGCGGAATGGGCTCCTTGAACAGCTTGTCCGCATAATATTTTTTCAGCTCGGCAAGCACCTGTGTGGACAGATTCAGCCGTCCGTTGTACATGGTGATGAGGATGCCGGTGATATCGAGATCGGGATTGTACAGCTCCTTGATGCGGCGCACCGTCACCATCAGCTGCGACAGTCCCTCCAGCGCGAAGTATTCGCACTGCATGGGAATGATCACACCGTCCGCTGCCACCAGTGCGTTGATGGTCAGGATCCCCAGCGAGGGCGGACAGTCGATGAAGATGTAGTCAAATTCTTCTTTCAGCCTTTCCAGACTGTTTTTCATGCGAAAAGCACGGTCATCCAGCTGGATCAGCTCAAATTCGGCACCCGCCAGCGAAATGTTGGTGGGGATGACGAAGAGATTTTCAAAGGGTGTGGCAAGCAGCGTACCCGCCGCGTCCGCGCGCCCCACCAAAAGATCGTAGGTGGAGAGCTTCAGCGATTTTTTGTTGACGCCAAGGCCGCTGGTGCTGTTACCCTGGGGATCGCAGTCCACCAGCAGCACTCTTTTGTTTTGTGCCGCCACACTGGCGGCTATATTGATCGCGGAGGTCGTTTTTCCGATTCCGCCCTTCTGATTGGCAAAAGCAACGATTTTTCCCACGGTTGCAAACTCCTTTTGCGGGCTCTTCCCGCCAAACACTATAAAATCATTATAGCAAATCCCCATGGGAAAGTCAATATGGCGCCGCTATTTTTCTCAAAATGTCCGTGCGGACGAGCCGCACCCCATCTTTCAAAAATGTTCCACGTGGAACAAGCTGCGCGCTGTGCCCCCTTGTCCAAAAATGTTCCACGTGGAACAAAAGCAAAAGGAGCCGAAGCCCCTTTTGTCATGTTGTTTCTTTGGCGGTGGCATCCGCATGGCGGATGCGAATGGTTACAACCGTTTCGCAGGCAAGCTCACTGCGCTCCAACGTGGCGTCCGCACCGCTGCGCCGCAGTGCCGTCATCAAACGATCCACCGAATTGTCAAACAGCCGCAGATCCGCCATAGCGTTCTTTGCCGAGGGCAGCGAGCCCGCCAAAATTGAGCGTACGTAGTCCATGGCAGCACCCACCTCCATCTTTTTCTCGCACACCTGTCGCGTGGCAGCCATGCGCCGACCACGATCCTTGATCTGCAGCAGGATCAGCGCCAGCTCCTCGCTGACCGATTGTTCTCTCAAGTAGCGCCGTTCCTCAGCGGTGTAGCGCTGCAGCAGCAGCTTTCCTGCCACAAACGTCTCGCTGCGTCCGATCCGTGGGGCAATTTCAGCAACCGTCATGCCAAATCGCGTGCGTAGCTCTGCCAGTGCATCCGAAAGTGCAAACATATCACGCTTTGAACAGTCCGCATCGGTCAAAAAGGCGCTGATCGCCGCATCCTTGGCGTCCATGGACACGATGTAGCACGGCACCGCCCGATGACCCGCCGCCTTTGCCGCCGCCAGCCGCTTTTTACCGGCAATCAGCAGATACAAGCCGCCAAAAGCACTATCCTCGCTGCAGATGCGCCGCAGTAGCAGCGGCTGCAGCACACCGTTGCGCCGCACCGATTCATATAACGTCCCAACCGACGCAGCATCAGCATCCTCTCCCTCCACACATATGCGGTCAATGGGAACGATCGCCGACAAGCGGTCATCTCTTGGAATAGGCACAGTCGGCGTCGGCTCCGCTCTCACAAGACCCATTCTGCGCTTCAATTTTCTGTTTTTCAACGAAAACACCCCCAAACTTCCTTGCAATGCAAGTTTAGCATGGGATTTTGGCAAATTTACACTCTTTGCGATGTCGAGTACCAACTTTTCCTCACGATTTAACCACCCTTGCCCCGTATTTTGTAGCAGGTTGTTCCACGTGGAACAATCAAAAAGGAGCACCGACACGCGGTGCTCCATTTATAATTATATTAGTCGTCGTTTTCAGCGTCCAGCTTCGCTTGAGCGATGATCTTCTCGGCAACGTTGCCGGGCACCTCGTCATAGCGGGACTGGTAGAAGGTGTAGGCGCCCTTACCCTGGGTCATGGCGCGCAAAGCGATGGTGTAGTCCACCATTTCAGCCTTCGGAACCTCTGCCTGAATGGTGGTGTAGCCGGGCTTGCCCTCAGCGGGGTTCATGCCGAGCACGGAACCGCGACGCTTGCCGTTGATGTCGCCCATAACGTCACCAACCATGCCGTCCGGAACGGTTACGTTCAGCTCGCCAATGGGCTCGAGCAGCACGGGCTTCGCCTGGGGCAAACCTGCCTTGTAGGCAAGGGAAGCCGCCATCTTGAAGGAAAGCTCGTTGGAGTCAACGTCGTGGTAGGAGCCGTCGAACAGATCGGCAGCCAGACCAACCACGGGGTAACCTGCCAGAACACCCTTCTGCATAGCTTCCTGCAGACCCTTTTCGATGGCAGGGAAGTAGTTCTTGGGAACCGAGCCGCCCACAACGCTCTGTGTGAAGGTCAGACCGTCGCCCTCACCGGGAGTGAAGGTGATCTTAACATGGCCGTACTGACCGTGTCCGCCCGACTGCTTCTTGTGCTTGCCTTCCACAACCGCCTTGCCCTTGATGGTCTCGCGGTAAGCGATCTTGGGAGCGGACAGCTCAACGGTCACGCCGCTGCGCGCCTTCAGCTTGGCAAGCGCCACGTCGATCTGCATATCGCCCATAGCGGACAGCAGCAGCTGCTTGGTTTCGGGGTTGTTTTCGAACCTCAGGGTCATATCCTCATCCATGAGCTTCAGAACGCCCTGAGCGATCTTGTCCTCCTCGCCCTTTGCCTTGGGACGCATTGCCACGGTATAGAAGGGCTCGGGGAAGGTTGCGGGAGCGTATACCACGTCCTCGCCTGCGGTCAGAGTCTGACCGGTGGAGGTGTTGGCAAGCTTGGTAACGACACCGATGTCGCCGCAAGCCAGTGCATCCACCTCGGTCTGCTTCTTACCGTTCACAGTGTAAATGTGAGCAAACTTTTCGGAAACGCCGGTCTGCATATTCTTCAGTGTGTCGCCACTCTTCAGGGTACCGTTCATGACCTTGAAGTAAGAGGTTCTGCCGAACTGATCAACGGTGGTCTTGAATACGAACACTGCGGGAGCGCCCTCGGGGTTCATCTTCTGCTTTTCAACAGCGCCGCCTTCCTTGACAACGCGAACCGACTTGTGGATGGGAGCAGGGAAGGAGTCCACGATGCTGTCCATCAGGGAGCCAATGCCCCAGAACTTGGTAGCGGAGCCCGAGAATACAGGTGTGATGGTGCGGGCAAGGATGCCGTCCTGGATGGCCTGAACCGCCTCTTCACGGGTAATCTCTTCGCCCTCAAAGAATTTCATCATCAGATCGTCGTTGGTGGACGCAATGGCGTCAAGCAGCTCTTCGCGGTACTTTTCCATGGTGGGACGGTACTCGGGCGTGATCTCGGTGGTGGTGCGTTCGCCTCTGGAGCCGTACTCATACTTCTTTTCGTCAATGAGGTTGATGAAAGCGCCTGCGGTAGCGGCGGGGATCACGATGGGACAGACCGACTTACCGAAGGTATCGCGCAGGGAAGCAAATACCTTTTCAAAGTTCGCCTCGGGATCGTCCGACTTATTGATAAAGAATGCCTTGGGCAGACCTGCCGCGGTGGCGTTTTCCCATGCCAGCTCGGTACCGACCTGAATGCCGCTCTTGGCATCAACCATGATAACGGCGCAGCCTGCCACACGCAGAGCACCGTGTACTTCACCGGCAAATTCCAGGAAACCGGGAGCGTCTATAATATTGATCTTCGTGTTTCTGTAGGTGTAGTTAGCGCACGCTGCAGAAATGGAGAAGCCGCGCTTGATTTCTTCGGGATCAAAGTCGCAAACGGTATTGCCGGCGGAAGTATTTCCCATTCTGTCGGTTGCTTTGTTCATGTAAAGCATTGCTTCAGCCATTGTGGTTTTACCGCTGCCGCCGTGTCCGAGCAAGCAGACGTTTCGGATGTTTTCGCAAGAAATTGTTGCCATGGTGGGTGTCCTCTTTTCTTTGGTAATATATGGAAATACCGTTGGATACAACGGAAATTTTCGCACTATCCCTATTATATACGAAAAGATT
Source organism: Oscillospiraceae bacterium (assembly GCA_015064925.1). Classification (GTDB taxonomy): domain Bacteria; phylum Bacillota; class Clostridia; order Oscillospirales; family CAG-272; genus SIG655. Next base: position 6,034 of record SVRH01000041.1, read on the forward strand.
TTCGGATGCAAGAGAAATTTTTGTTTTGCAAGCCGTCAAAAGTGAGAAATTATCGGTCAATTTTTGTGCAATTGTAACAAATTCCTTGATACGAGCCTCTTTTGACCAGCTCTTTGTCGATCTCGTTCATCACAACAAGCTTCTTTTTGCTCCAAAGCGGAGCGATCAGCGAATCGGCAGCACCGTCCCCCGTGACCCGTCCCAGCACCGTGTCGGGCGGCAGGATCTCCAGCTGATCGCAGACGGTCTTTACGTATTCCTCCCGCGTCATGGCGTCAAATTCGCCCGCCTCGTACTGCCTTGCCAGCGCCGTGTCCTTTATGACGTGCAGCAGATGGATCTTCAAGAATTTAGGGTGTAGCCTTGCGACCTCGGCGGCGGTCTCCAGCATCATATCATGGTCCTCGCCGGGAAGGCCGTTAATAATATGGATACAAACGTCAAGCCCCCGCAGCTTTTCGTAGCCGCGCAGGAACTCAGCGTAGTCGTGCCCGCGGTTGATGCGCTGTGCGGTCGCATCGTGCACGCTCTGCAGCCCCAGCTCCACGGTCAGCGCCGTGCGAGCGGACAGCTCCCGAAGGTACTTTACCACGTCGTCCTCCAGACAGTCGGCACGGGTGGCGATGTTCAGCCCCACCACCTCGGGCTGCCGCAGCGCCTCCTCATAGAGCCGGCGCAAACGGGGAAGGGGCGCGTAGGTGTTGGTGTACGCCTGAAAGTAGGCAAGAAAACGGGCATTTTCCCACTTTTTTCGCATCATTTCCCTCTGCGCGGCAAACTGCTCGGCAATGGAAAGGGAAGTGCCCGCGCAAAAATCGCCGCTGCCTCTGCCCGAGCAAAAGCTGCAGCCGCCGACGCCCCGTGTGCCGTCGCGGTTGGGGCAGGTGAAGCCCCCGTCCAGCGTGATCTTGGCGATCTTTCCGCCAAAGGTCTTGCGCAGGTAGTAGTCGAAGGTATAGTAACGCTTGTTGGAGTCGCTGTGGGGAAAGGGATTGTTCATATTTCATCCTCGTTGTTGACAAATCGCATTTTGCGTGTTACAATGGATATATTATAGCGCAAACACGATAAAAAAGCAAGGGAAGGGACGTAATATGGCCGAATCCATTTACAAAATACCGGTAAGCGAAGCCTTTGACGCTTCCTTGGAGCGCGAAAAGGAGTGCCCGTTCTGCCGCCTTTACCATATGCTCGAGGAAAACGAGCTGGAGATCATTCTGGGGGGCGCCATGATGGAGCCCGACATCCGCATCCGCACCAACAAGCAGGGCTTTTGCAACGATCACTACGGCAAGATGTTTACCCGCAAGAACCGTCTGGGCATGGCACTGATTCTGGAAAGCCACCTCAATCAGCTGCGGGAGGAGATGTCCTCATCTGCCACCGACCTTTTAAAAGGGAAGGGCGGCGCCGCCATGAAGCGCGCCGAGGAGCTGAGGGACAGCTGCTACATCTGCGGCAGAATCAGCGGAAATTTCGAGAAAATGATCGAAACGGCAGTCATTTTGTACGAAGATGACCCCGAATTTCCCAAAAAGGCAGAAAAGCAGCCCCTTTACTGCCTGCCTCACTTCACCCGTTTTCTGCGCTGCGCCAAGAACAGCATGAACAAGAAAAAGTACGGGGAGTTTTACGAAAGAGTGGCAAAGCCCTTCTACGCATATTTCGATTCTCTGCGCGGGGACGTGTCCCATTTCTGCAACAAATTCGACTACCGCTTTGACGATCTGCCCTGGGGAAATTCCAAGGACTCGGTGGAACGCTCCATCCGCTTTCTGACAAGCGGTCTGTCCGAGGAAGAAAAGAACGCCAAGAAGTAAGAGGACAGGGAGGCAAATTTGCTGTACGATACACTAAGCGGCCTGACCCTTGCCTATCTCGGGGACGCGGTGCTGGAGGTGCAGACCCGCAAGCGACTGCTGTCGCTCGGGATCACCGATCTGAAAACGCTGAACAAGGAAGCGCTGTCTTACGTCAGAGCCGTGGATCAGAGCGCCGCCGTGGAAAGGATCCTGCCCCATCTTTCTGAGGACGAGGAGGCGATCTTCAAGCGCGGACGCAACAGCCACGGGGTGTCCGCCCCCAAAAGCGCCACCGTCGCCGAGTACCGCCGCGCCACCGGCATGGAGGCACTGTTCGGCTGGCTCTATCTGAAGGAGGAGCACGCGCGCATCGAGGAGCTCTTCGCGCTGGCATTTCCAAGGTCTTAAAATGCGAAAGCCGCATCGGTTTTTTACATTTTAATATATAATATTCTATTTTCATCATCCAAAGGAGAAAACATCATGGGAAAAATCTCTGGAACCGCCGGTGAATTCAAGAAATTCATCATGCGCGGAAACGTAGTGGACATGGCAGTCGGCGTCATCGTCGGCGGCGCGTTCGGTAAGATCGTGACCTCACTGGTCAACGATATGCTCATGCCCTGGGTCGGCTACCTGATGGGCGACGTCAACTTCACCGAGCTGGCGTACGAGATCAAGCCCGCCGTTGCCGAGGTCGTCAACGAAGCAGGCGAGATCATCACCCCTGCCAAGGACGCCATTCTGTTCAAGTACGGTAACTTCATTCAGACCATCATCGACTTCCTGCTGGTCGCTCTGTGCATCTTCGCTTTCGTGAAGATCGTCGGTGGCATCCGTGCCCGCGCCGAAGCAAAGGCAAAGGCTGAGGAAGAGGCAAAGAAGGCAGCCGAGGCGGCTGCTGCCGCTGCCGCACCCAAGGCTCCCACTCAGGAAGAGCTGCTGACCGAGATCCGCGATCTGCTGAAGGCAGGCAAATAAGATGCGATACAGCATCGGTATTGATTTCGGCGGAACCAACATTGCCGTGGGACTGGTAGACGAGAGCTACCGCGTGGTGACCAAGTCCTCCCTCCCCACCGGCAAGGGAACGCGCTCGGTGGACGCCATGGTTGCCGACATGGCAGTCCTCTGCCGCAAGGTGGCAGAGGACGGCGGCATCACACTGCCCGAGGTTTCTTCCATCGGCATTGCCACCCCCGGCACGGTAAACAGCGAAAAGGGAATCGTCATCGACTATCCCGGCATGGGACTTTCAAGCTATCCCATGGCGGCGATCCTTTCGGACTGTCTGGACGGCTTCGACCCCGCTCGCATCCGCATTGCCAACGACGCAAACGCAGCGGCGCTGGGTGAGGCGGTGGCAGGCGCCGCCAAGGGCGCGGATACCGCGCTGATGATCACGCTGGGCACAGGTGTTGGCGGCGGCATCATTCTGGGCGGCAGGATCTACGACGGCTTCAATTTCTCGGCAGCGGAGCTGGGACACACCGTCATCGTCAAGGACGGTCATCCCTGCGCCTGCGGCAGACGGGGCTGCTTCGAGCAGTACGCCTCGGCAACCGCCCTTATTCGCATGACAAGGGAAGAGATGGAAACCTGCCCCGAATCCGCCATGTGGCAGTACAGCCCCACCCTCGAGAGTGTCAACGGACTGACCTCCTTTGAATGCGCCAAGGCAGGGGATGCGGCGGCAAAGCGGGTGGTGGACCGTTACATCGGCTACCTTGCCTGCGGTGTTGCCAACATGATGAACATCTTCCAGCCGCAGGTGCTGTGCATCGGCGGCGGCGTATGCGGTCAGGGGGACAATCTGCTAAAGCCCCTTTCCGAGCTGGTGTTCGCGGAGCAGTACGCCAAGACTGCGCCCCAAAAGACAAGGCTCGTGATCGCCACCCTCGGCAACGATGCGGGCATCGTGGGTGCCGCGGCACTTTAAAGCGACAAAACCGCCCCTCGGGGCGGTTTTTTAAATTAAGAATGCAGAATGAAGAATGCAGAATTACGGAGGCTTTTTGCCCGAATGGGCAAAAAGCTTCATTTTTAAATACAATATTGAATAAAACGCAGACTTTTCGCTTGCGAAAAGTCAACCGCAATTCTTCATTCTTAATTCTTAATTATGAATTCTTTATACTTATCTCCCCCTTTTTTATAAAATCAAAGATTTCCAATAAAATTCCAAAAAAGTGTTGTAAAAATGATAAAAATGTGCTAAGATAATTCCCGTACACAAAATCTTTTATTTAATATGAGGTGAACTGTATGTCTATGTACAATAAGAAAAGCATTAAGGACATTGACGTTGCCGGCAAGCTCTGCCTTGTCCGCTGCGACTTCAACGTTCCCATGAAGGACGGCGTTATCACCAGTGATAAGCGCATCGTTGGTGCTCTGCCCACCATTCAGTATCTGGCAGAACAGGGCGCAAAGATCATCCTCTGCTCCCACATGGGCAAGCCCCACAACATTTTCACTCCCGGATTCGGCCTTACCAAGAAGGAAAAGAAGGCCATCGAGGCCCTGCCCGCAGAAGAGCAGGCAGCTGCCAAGGAGGCAGCTCTGAAGAAGGCTCTGGGCGATCAGAAGAAGCTGACCCTGAAGCCCGTTGCCGACAAGCTGGCTGAGTACGGCGTGAAGGTTACCTTCGCCACCGACATCGTGGGCGAGGACGCCAAGGCAAAGATCGCGGCTCTGCAGAACGGTGAAGCTGTGCTGCTGGAAAACATTCGCTTTGACGCAAGAGAAGAAAAGAACGATCCCACCTTTGCAAAGGAGCTGGCTGATCTGGCTGAGATCTACGTCAACGACGCATTCGGCACCGCACACCGTGCACACGCCTCCACCGCAGGTGTGGCAGACTACCTGCCCGCAGTATGCGGCACCCTGATCGAGAAGGAGATCTCCGTCATGGGTAAGGCTCTGGAAAACCCCGAAAGACCCTTCGTTGCCATTCTGGGCGGCGCAAAGGTATCCGACAAGCTGAACGTGATCAACAACCTGCTGACCAAGGTAGACACCCTGATCATCGGCGGCGGTATGGCGTACACCTTCCTTGCTGCCAAGGGCTACCAGATCGGTACCTCTCTCTTGGATGAGGAAAAGCTGGACTACTGCCGCGAAATGATGGCAAAGGCAGAGGAAAAGGGCGTAAACCTGCTCCTGCCCGTTGACACCGTCATCGCAAAGTCCTTCCCCAACCCCATCGACGCTGAGATCGAAGTCAAGACCGTTTGCTCCTCTGAAATCCCCGCAGACGAAATGGGTCTGGACATCGGCGAAAAGACTCAGAAGCTGTACGCCGACGCTGTAAAGGCTGCCAAGACCGTTGTTTGGAACGGACCCATGGGCGTGTTCGAGAACCCCACTCTGGCAAAGGGCACCATCGCCGTAGCAGAAGCGCTGGCTGAGTCCGATGCCATCACCATCGTTGGCGGCGGCGACTCCGCAGCAGCCTGCGAGCAGCTGGGCTTCGCTGACAAGATCACCCACATTTCCACCGGTGGCGGCGCTTCCCTCGAGTTCCTCGAAGGCCTGGAGCTGCCCGGCATCGCCTGCCTGAACAACAAATAAGGCAAAACAGTTAGCAAATACAATTTAGCAATATATCAATAGGAGAATACTGAAATGAGCACCAGAAAAAAGAGAAAAGTCATCGCCGGAAACTGGAAGATGAACATGACCCCCTCTGAGGCAAAGGAACTGATCGCGGGCATTTACAGCCGCATCAAGGGCAAGAAGGGCTGCGACGTTGTGGTTTGCGTACCCTTCATCGACATTCCTGTTGCTGCCGCTGCCACCAAGGGCACCATCATCAAGCTGGGCGCACAGAACGTTCACTTTGAACCCAAGGGCGCATACACCGGCGAGATCTCCGCTTCCATGCTGAAGGAATGCGGCGTACAGTACGTCATCGTTGGCCACAGCGAAAGAAGAGAATACTTCGGCGAGACCGATGAAACCGTCAACAAGAGAGCCAAGGCTGCGCTGGAAGCAGGCATGAACGTGATCATCTGCGTCGGCGAAAAGCTGGAGGAAAGAGAAGCAGGCATCACCGGTGAGGTGGTTTCCCGTCAGACAAAGCTTGCTCTGGCAGGCATTCCCGTGACCCTGATGGACAAGGTCATCATCGCGTACGAGCCCGTTTGGGCGATCGGAACCGGCAAGACCGCTTCCAACGAGGATGCTGACGAGGTTTGCGGTATCATCCGTTCTGTTGTTTCCGCAAAGTACGGCAAGAGCGTGGCAAGAGGACTGGTCATTCAGTACGGCGGCTCCATGAACGCCAAGAACTGCGAAGGACTGCTTGCAATGCCCAACATCGACGGCGGTCTGATCGGCGGCGCTTCCCTGAAGCCCGACGACTTCGCTGTGATCGTAAACGCTGCACAGTAATCGAATATAAAAAAAGCGCCCGCACGGGCGCTTTTTTAATGAAGAATGATGAATGAAGAATGAAGAATTGCGGAGCAAAATGGTGGATGAGGAGATCGCTTGCCGATAAACTCCAATTTTCCCGTAAAAGCCCATGCCACTCAGCCGCTTTTCTTTTGAACCAAGAAGGCACAAAAGAAAAGCTCCAAAAGAAAATGCCGCAGTTTCATGGGACTCCGTCCCACACCCTGCCAAACCTTTTTAAAAAAAGGTTTGGATCCAAAAACTTTGAAAAAGGGTTTTAAAAAATTATTTAAAGTTTTTGCGCCGCTTTTTTCAAAAAGCGGCATAGCGTATCTCCGTGGGGGCATTCCGAAAACGCATCCCCTTAATTCTTAATTCTTCATTCTTCATTCTTAATTTTACACAAAACTCTCCTTTTGGCTATTTACAAATGCCGTTTTTTATGATAAAATGGACTATCAACATCAAGAAGGAGTACTTTCTATGAACCGTACAAAGATTTCCCTTCGCATTCTCTCCTTCCTTTGCGCCATCGTCATGGCGCTGGGACTTGTAACCCTGCCGACCTTCGCCGCTCCCTCCGTGAACGAAAAGGTCGCACAGCTGATCGCATATTACAAAGAGTATCAGGACAATGCCGAAACCGATATCCTGCGCGTGCTGGACGAAATGCGCGCCATCGATACGGGCAAGGCAACCGTTTGGGGCAAGATCATGGAATACTGGCGCCACGTGAACACCGACATGGAGGTCAACGTTGGCACCGTGCCCGAAAACCTTCCCGAGGACAACAGCGTTGCCATCGTAATCTTAGGCTACGCCCTCAATGCCGACGGCTCCATGCGTCCCGAGCTCATCGGCAGACTGCAGACCGGTCTTGCCGTGGCTGAGGCATACCCCAACGCCTATGTGGTGGTCACCGGCGGCGGCACCGCATCGGCAGCCCCCGATAAGACCGAGGGCGGCGTGATGGGTCAGTGGCTGCTGGACAACGGTCTGAGCGAGGACCGTCTGATCATCGAGGACAAGGCACCCGACACCGTGGGCAACGCCAAGAACACCTACAAGATCCTCAGCACCCAGTATCCGCAGGTCACCTCCTACGTGATGGTCACCAGCGACTACCACGTGCCCAGAGGATGTATCCTGTTCCACTCCAAGAGCCTGCTGGAGGCATTTGAAGCCGCCTCCGAGCCTCTGGAGCTGATCTCCAACTCCGGCTACTACACCGGCACAAACGGATACGAATCCATCGCTCTGCAGGCATCGGGTCTGGCAAGCGTGGCAGGCGTAAGCCTTGCGGGTGCCGACGTCACCCTTTCTCAGCTGACTCAGCTGAAGGTCACCGTGAACGAGGATCTCTCGCTCACTGCCATCTCCACCTACCACAACGGCTACAGCCGTGACGTCAGCGAAAAGATCACCGTCACCGACTACGATGCGGCGCTGGGCGAAAACCAGACCGTCACCGTTTCCTACACCGAAAACGGCATCACCGTCTCGGGCGAGCTTGCACTGTCCGACGGCGAAGCCACCTTCTTCTCGGCAGACTATCTGCAGAATCTGGTCACCGAGGCGGAAGCTCTGGTGGCATCCAAGTACACCTCCGCATCCTTCGCCGCTTTGACCGCTGCCATCGGGAACGCCAAGGCAGTGCTCGGCAAAGCGGATCCCACCCTTGCCGAGGTGGGCAGCGCCTACACCGCGCTGAAGAATGCTATGGATAACCTGGTGCTGCTTCCCAACATCGCCTACATGAAGCCCACCGCCACCAACAGCACTGCTCAATACCCCGCCACCAAGATCAACGACGGCACCAAGAACACTTCCAACTTCTGGGCCAGCATGAGCCCTGCCGGCGGTAACCTTGCCGCCAAGGACGCATGGCTGACCATCGATCTGGACGGCAGCTACAACGTGGAAGCCATCACCGTTTACCCCTTCTGGAACGGCGGCCGTATTTACAAATACGTGGTCTACGGCTCTGCCGACGGTGAGACCTGGACCGAGATCGCAGCCCAGAGAGAGGACGTTGCCGCCACCACCGCGGGCTTTACCCACGTCATCGACGCCACCATTTCCCACGTCAAGCTGCAGGGTATCTCCACCTACGTGCCCGGCAGAGGCGACATCACCAATATGCATATTATTGAAATGGAGGTCTACGGCTCCGAGCCGGACAACATTTGCCTTGGCAAGCCCGTTGCTTCCAGCGGCAGTGACCAGTCTGTTTCCTCCTCCGCAGGTGCCACCAGCGATAAGATCAACGACGGCGACCGCGCCAACTTCTGGGACGGCGGTGCCTACGCCGACGAGCCCTACGTGACCGTGGACCTGCAGGGTCTGTACCTGATGGATGAGATCAACGTCATCGCCTACTGGATGCGTACCGACAACCGCTACTATCACTACGACGTGTACACCAGCATCGACGGCAAGGAATTCACAAAGGTGGGTGCCAAGACCGACAACGCCAAGGAGACCATCCTCGGCACCGACTTTGACCTGACCGACAAGGGCGTCTACGCACGCTACATCAAGGTGGTCGGTCTTTACAACTCCGCCAACATCGCCTTCCATATCAACGAGCTGCGCGCCTACGGCACGAAGGTTGCCGAGGATCTGCACTTTGCGGGTCTGCAGACCGGCAAGAACGCGCTGCGCTTCATCGGTACTGTGGATACGAGCGCCATTGCAGCATACGACAAGGTTGATCTGCAGGTGAAATTCGTTTCGGAAAGCGGAGAGACCCGTGACTTCACCTACCCCACCGCCAACGTTTACAAGGCAATGAACTACAGCGGCGGCGTGGCAGTGGCAGTGAAGGGAAGCAGCTACGCAGAGGGTCTTGACGAAAGCTGCGTCTTTGACGCCGCATACCTCTTCGGTCACGGTGTCACCGGCATCCCGCAGGGCAGCTACCGCGTCACCGTCACCCCCGTAGCATACATGGGTGAAATGACAGTCAATGGCATGGCAGCCACCTACGAAAGCATCACCGTTGCTGCAGACGGCAGCATCACCGTTACAAAGTAATCAAGCAAATAATCAGCCAAAAAAAGGAGGAAATGACAGATGATAAAAAGAAACAATCGCGCGCTGGCGCTGTGCTTGGCGCTGATCCTGTCCTGTTCCTCCCTTTTGGCGGGCTGCGCCCGCTGGAAGGAGCACTACGAGCAGCAGCAGCTGATGGAAAACCTCGATCCCTACGAATATCTCACCTCGGCATACCAAAACACCAAAAAAGCGACCTCGCTTCTGTTTGAAAGCCGTCGTACCAATCGCATCTCGGGACAGATCGAGCAGTTTTTTGAGACCGTGACCGAGGGGATGTTCTCGGTGGACGACAGCGGAACGCTTGTGGGCTACCTGCTGACCACCGGACAGTCGGACGAGGAGGCACTTGACGAGAAGGAGCACTACTTCTGCGGCAACAGACTGTACGTTTACCAAAACGGCAGTGCGACCTACGGAGAGCGGGCGCTCGCCTATCACACGGAAAGTGCCTGCCTGGAGCCGCTGATGCTGAGGATCATGGGCGTTTCCGACAGCTTCCGCAACTTTGCGGAGGCACTTGCCGAGAGAGAGCTTGCCATCAAGGCTGAGGACGGCGGCGTCACCCTGACCCTGGAAGAGGGCATCGGCGAGGTGCTGAAGCTCGAAACCTACGACGACGAGGGACGATACGAGGATGCCACGGGCAGCCTGCAGCTCACCGTCAACAAGGACGGCTACCTGACGGGCATTCACATCCTCCTGCAATCCGAGTGGGAGGGCTGCACGTACGACGTCGACTGTGCCTTTGCGCTGACGCCCTTTGAGGAGAC
>SVRH01000042.1 GCA_015064925.1 Oscillospiraceae bacterium
CGACCGTTACATGGAATTCTGGAACAACGTGTTTACCCAGTTTGAAAGCGACGGCGCGGGCACCTACACCCGCCTTGCCAACCCCAATATTGATACCGGTATGGGACTTGAGCGTCTGGCCTGCATTATGCAGGGCGTGAACAACCTCTTTGAAGTGGACACCGTGCGCAATATCATGATGGCGATCTGCGAAAAGGCGAACGTGAAGTACGGCGATAACGAAAAGAGCGATATTTCTCTGCGCGTGATCACCGACCATATCCGCTCCTCCACCTTCCTCATTTGCGACGGTGTGGTTCCCTCCAACGAGGGCAGAGGCTACGTGCTTCGCCGCCTGATGAGAAGAGCCGCAAGACACGGCAGAATGCTGGGCATCGAAGGCACCTTCCTTGCAGAGCTTGTGGACGTGGTTGCCAAGGAAAACATCAGCGAATATCCCGAGCTGACCGAAAAGGCAGACTATATCAAGAAGATCGTGAAGATCGAGGAAGACCGTTTTGCCGCCACCATCGATGCAGGTCTTTCCATTTTGAACAGCATGACCGAAAAGACAAAGGCAGAAAGCAAGGACACTCTGTCGGGCGAAGATGCCTTCAAGCTGTACGATACCTTCGGCTTCCCCATTGATCTGACAAGAGAGATCGCGGCAGAAGCCGGACTGGCTCTTGACGAAGAGGCGTTCAAGTCTCTCATGAATGATCAGCGTCAGAGAGCAAGAGCGGCAAGAGCCGACATTTCCGGCTGGGCAGACGCCTCCAAGGGACTGCTTGAGGGGATGCCCAAGACCGAATTTGGCGGTTACGAGACCACCCGTATGGAAGCCAAGGTGGTTGCCATCGTGGCAGACGATATGCTGGTTGACCGTGTGACCGAGGGCGACTTTACCCTCATCACCGACAAGACCCCCTTCTACGGCGAAGGCGGCGGTCAGGTGGGTGACATCGGCGCCATTTACGATAAGGATTCTCAGATCACCGTGACCGACACCAAGAAGACCGACGGCGTGTTCCTGCATATTTGCTCCATGGCAAACGGTGACATCCAGGTGGGCGACACCGTGGTGATGGAGGTGGACGGCACCAGAAGAGCTGCTATCATGCGCAATCACTCCGCGTGCCATCTGCTGCAGGCGGCTCTGCGTACCGTGCTTGGCGCACACGTGGAGCAGGCAGGCTCTTACGTGGACGGTGAAAGAGTGCGCTTTGACTTCTCTCACTATGCGGCGCTGACCAAGGAAGAGCTGCAGAAGGTGGAAATGCTGGTCAACAGTCACATTCTGTTGGCAGAAGGCGTGCAGACTAAGGAAACAGACATCGAAACCGCCCGCAAGGAGGGGGCGATGGCTCTGTTCGGCGAAAAGTACGGTAAGGTCGTTCGCATGGTGAAGATGGGTAACTTCTCCACCGAGCTGTGCGGCGGTACCCACGTGGACAATACCGGCAAGATCGGACTTTTCAAGATCCTGACCGAATCCTCCGTGGCTGCGGGTGTGCGCAGAATCGAAGGTACCACCGGCCTTGGCGTGCTGGATCTGATCGCGGAAAAGGACGCGCTGATCGCCGATACCGCAAAGGAACTCAAGTGTCCCAATCCCCATGACGTTGCCAAGCGTGCGGCACAGATGCAGGGTGAGCTGAAGAGCGCCAAGGGCGAGATCGAATCTCTGCAGGCAAAGATCGCTTCCGCAAAGTTTGATGCGATCTGTGCAAGTGCCAAGACCGTTGGCTCTGTGAAGCTGATGGCTGCCCGCGTGGAGGGTGCTTCTGTGGATGCAGTGCGCGGTCTGTGCGATAACATCCGTGCGGAGGATGCTTCCTCTGTGGTGGTGGTTGCCCTTGTCAATGACGGTAAGCTGAATTTCGTTGCCTCCTGCGGTGCAGACGCTGTCAAGAGCGGTGCCAATGCGGGCAAGCTCGTGAAGGAAGCGGCTATGATTTGCGGCGGCGGCGGCGGCGGACGTCCCGACTCTGCCATGGCAGGCGGCAAGGATGCAAGCAAGGTGGACGCGGCTCTTGCGGCTGTGGAAAGTGCCCTTGCGGGAATGTTGAAATAATAATATCGAAAAAGAGCCGACAAGCGCTGTATCGTCTGTCGGCTCTTTTGGTTTTAAAGTTTTTGGATCCAAACTTTTTTCAAAAAGTTTGGCAGGGTTTGGGACGGAGTCCCAAGATTGCAGACATAGCACACTGTTTACTGCCGGCTTTTTCTTTTTGAAGCTTTTTCTTTTGCGCCTACATGGTTCAAAAGAAAAAGCGGTTAAATGGGATGGGTGCATCATGGAAGACGGCACATCACAAGCGGCGGGAGTAAGGCGCCCTACAAAAGGACGTGCTTGGAATGAAGAAAAGGGCAGAAGGTGATTTTTTATTGCGCAATATAGCCAAAACGGGGGGGTAAATTTTACCATTTTGCCATATTGACACATTTATTAAAAAATATTATAATAAAAGTGTAAGAAAACCGATTTTTGATTGTATATAATAATGTATGGATAAAAAACCATCGATTATCCCAAAATACCGGCAATTATCCCAAACGCTTGCATTAGGGAGTGTTTTGTGATATATTGTAAGTAGTAAAAGACCATAGGAGGTACCAACATGAAAAAACTACTGAGTATCGTATTATCCGTCCTCTTGATCCTGCCGATTGTTACCTCGTTTGGTCTTGGCACTGCAGCAGAGAGCACCTATGAGCAGCTTTGGGCAGAGAAGGTTGCGTATGAAAAGGATCGTGGTGTAACTGATGGTACATCAGAAGGACATTGGAATCTTTTCTACGGCTTCGATTGTAATTTTGTATTGTATACCGAAAAGGCCAAAAATCTCACGTTTGAGGTGTCGTGGGAGGATTGTGAGTTGGGTGAATTTGTTTTGGCTTATTTGGGGGACATGAATTTTTTGCTTTGTAATGAAATGTATGAAGTGTTTAGTTCCACCTTCAAAGACAATGAAAACGGCGAATCCTGCGGTCCCGGTCCTGTATACAGCTTTGTCCGCAAAGCGGTAAAAGCGCTGGGATTGACTCGCGAAGAAGTCCTGAGTGCGTATGACAAAATGGAAAATGAGCCCGAGTCTGTGCGCGGAATTTTGTCATTTTTGAGTGATGAGCAGTTTGCAGAATATATTTCCTATGTAAAAACAATTGGCAAGCCCACCAATTTCATGTTTGAAGCCGCATTTTTGGAAGATGATGCCGAGGGCGAATCTCTGCTTTGCAAAACGGGCACCGTTTATTTCCCCGAGCTTGGTTACTCGCTGGCAACTACTCGCTTGGTAGGGGATGATCGCAGTGTTGATTTCCCCATTGAAATGTTTTTAAAGTTCGATCTGACTTCTGATGAATTTGGGTATTATCTTGCTAATCTGCGCCGTTATTTAAGCCCCAATTCATACGATTGGATCGATTATGAAGAGGGCGATTCTCCGGTGGACAGATTGGAACGCCTTGAAGCTGCAAGAGAAGCCCAGCTCGCCGCCGCCGAAACCGGTGACAATGCGGTGACCGCTCTGTGGGTCGTTGCCCTTGCACTGCCTGCTCTTGCGGTTGTGACATTGAAGCGCAAGAGAAAAATCTGATATATGAAAAGCTCCTCGAACGGTCTGTTCGAGGAGCTTTTTCATTTTATGCTTTAGCCATTTCCGAGATCATTTCCTCAGCGGCACGCAGAATGCCGAGCTTACCGCTTTCGTAGGTAAGACCGCCTTGGAAATAGACGTTATAGGGTTCTCTCATGGGGCCGTCGGCAGAAAGCTCGATAGAGGCACCCTGCACGAAGGCACCTGCCGCCATGATGACTTTATCGGTATAGCCCGGCATATCCCAGGGCTCGGGGGTCACGAAGGAATCCACGGGCGAGCCTGCCTGAATGCCGCGGCAGAAGGCGCAAAGGTAATTACCCTTGCCCAGTACCACTGTCTGAATGATGTCATAACGCTTTTCGGTGGGCAGGGGATTGACCTCGAAGCCCATTTTTTCAAAGATGTATGCGGCAAACACAGCGGTTTTCAGCGCTTGTGCCACGGTGTGGGGCGCATAGAAGAAGCCGCGGTAAAGTTGTTTGGTTTGTCCAAGCGAAGCGCCCACCTCGCCTCCCACACCCACGGTGGTCAAGCGATAGGAGGCAAGCTCCACGGCACGGGCTGTACCCGCAAGGTAACCGCCCGATTCCGCCATGCCGCCGCCGGGATTCTTGATCAGCGAGCCTGCAATGAGATCCACGCCGTAGGCGGTGGGCTCTTTTTCGGCGGTGAATTCACCGTAGCAGTTGTCCACCATCACGTAGGCGTTACATCTTTCTTTCACAAAACGGGCCGCCTCTCCGATTTCCTCGGGAGAAAGGGTCTTGCGGTTCATATAGCCCTTGGAGCGTTGAATGAATACCACCTTTGTGGAAGGATTTTCTTCCAGTGCTTTTTCCACGGCAGGCAGGTCAATGCCGCCATCCTTGCCCAGCTCCACACATTTATACTGAATGCCGAAATCGGCAAGAGAGCCGTTGCCGGGGGTACCGGCAATGCCGATGACCTCTTCCAATGTATCGTAGGGCTTACCCGTGATGGAAAGCAGGGTGTCGCCCGGACGCAAAAGACCATAAAGTCCGATGGCGAGCGCTTGGGTTCCGTTGACGATGTGGGAGCGCACAATGGCACTTTCCGCATCGAACACACGGGCGTAGATCTGATCCAGCACGTCTCTGCCGCGGTCGTCGTAGCCGTAGCCCGAGGAGGAGGCAAAGAGAGATTCCGAAACGTGGAACTCTGCAAAGGCATCCATCACCTTTTTGGTGCCGAGGAAGGAGATGCGGTCGATTTCACGAAACTGCTCGGAGAGTGCCGCTTCAGCACCCTCCGAGAGAGCATACAATTTTTCTCTTGTCATATTACTTTACGGTGTTCAGGTCGGTCTCCAAGAGTTTAACGGTCAGATCCACGCAGGCGTCGTAGTCCTTCTTGGAGATGGTCTCGTTGAGCGAGTGGATGTAACGGGTGGGAACCGAGATGGCGCAAGCGCGGCTGCCGCAGCCAGCCATCTGCATGGAGGAGGTGTCGGTGCCGCCCGCTTCCAGAATTTCCAGCTGTGCGGGGATCTTGTTTGCTTTGGCGGTCTCATAGAGGTAGTTCACAAGGCCTCTGTCACAGATGACCGAGGAGTCCTTGACCTTGATGGCAGCGCCGCCGCCCACCTTGACTGCCATGGGGCGTGCCTTGGGGGCATCCCCCGTGCCGGTAACGTCAAACGCCAGAGAAAAGTCGGGCATGATGGCGTAAGCCGAGGTCTTGGAGCCGCGGCAGCCCACCTCTTCCTGCACGGTGAAGACGTAGTAGGTATCGTTCTTGCATTCGGTCAGCTCCATGGCGGCTCTGACCATGATGGCGCAGCCGATCTTATCGTCGAAGGGCTTGCCGGAATAGATCTGTCCCGAAAGACGGGTCACGTGCGCTTCGTTGGCGCACAGATCGCCCACCTTGACCTTCTTTTCGGCTTCCTTTTTGGAGCAGGCGCCGATGTCGATGCGGAAACGGTCGGGAGAGAAGTTGTTGCCGTAGTTTGCTTCGGGAACCACCACGCCGCGCACGCCGTTTTCAAAGATCACGGTGGTGTAGGCGCAGGAGACCATGTGCATGCCGCCGATGGAGGCAATGGTGAGAAAGCCGTTTTCGTCAATACCGGTGACGATGAAGCCGATTTCGTCCATGTGACCTGCCAGCATCAGCTTTTTGGCGTTTTCAGCGGTACCCTTTTTGAAGCAGATCAGGTTGCCCATGGCGTCGGTGTACATTTCATCGCAGTAGGGCTCCATCATTCTGCCGATGAGCTCGGCAACTCTGCCCTCGTCGCCCGAAACGGAGTGGCAGTTCATGAGTTTCTTCAGTATTTCCATTGTAATTCTCCTTTATATTTCAGAATTAACCATTGTAAAAATAATCAATATAATTTACACTCGTATAATTACAGAATTGCCGCCAGATGCAGAAGCTCAAGGGCACTTTCGTAGTCGTTTTTGTGGATGATCACACCTTCGGTGCGGGGATTGCGGCAGGGAAGTGCCACCGAAACCATCGGTACGCCGCCGCAGGTCAGATGCAGTGCGCTCATCTGTGCGCATCCCTTGGCCTGCTGGTAGGGAATGCCTGCCGCTTCGGCGGAGGCGACCAGCACCTGATACTCGGGACTGTCATAGTACAGCACCTGATTGTCGTACATGGGAAGCAGAGCACCTTTGCCGAGGCTTACGTGGATCTGCTTGTCCTTTTCTTTTTCGGGATCGGGCAGATCGTCAGCACCGCAGGAATCCAAAAGCACTGCACGAAGAGGTTTTTCGCGGAAGGCAGTGAAGGGAGCGGAGGAAAGTCCCGCAAGACCCTTGACGGCAAAGACCAGAATATAGGTTCTGTCTTCGCTTACCTCGCTTACCAGCTTTTCGGCCTCCTCCAGAAGCAGTGCGCAGCCAGAACGGCCATCCAGCGCCTTGCAGACGATGTAATCGTTTGCCATTTCACGGAAATTGCCGTGGAAGGTGACGAATTCGCCCTTCTTGGTCAGCTTTTCCGCTTCTTCTTTGTTTTTGGCACCCATGTTCAGGAACACCTTGTCCACGCCCATTTCGTCGCGCTCACCGCCGCTGCGAAGGTGCAGGACCTTGATGGCGGATACGGCGTCTACCTTTTCCATGTCGCCGCCCACCGTCATGCGCTTGCCCGCAACGGTACGGGGATCGATGGCGGTCAGAGCTTCCATGCGAAGGAAACCGTCACCGTCGATATCGGTGACCATGAAGGACGCCTCGTCCATGGTTGCCACCAGCAGGATCTTTTCTTCGCCGCTGCCGATCTTGCCGATGACACCGCCGCAGGAGTCGCGGGTGACGGGAATGGAAAGACGGTTCAGCTCTTCGATGATGATGTCTGCCGTTTCCTTTTCATAGCCTGAGGGGCCGAAGGAAAGAGCGAGCTTTTTGAGAAGTTCTTTGTTCACTGTGCTACCTCCTCACTGTAGGTTGCCGCAATGTAGGCGGCGATCAGCTTTGCGGTGTTTTCCAGATCCTCTTCCGAGAAGACCTCCACACCGGTGTGCATATTCTGCAGCGGCACACCCAGCACCGCCGTGGGAACGCCCTCTCGTGCAAAGGCAACGGCACGGGCGTTGGTACCCGTGGAAAGAGGACAAATGGTCATCTGGCAGGGAATTTCCTTTTCCTTTGCAATTTCCATGAGCTTCATGGTCATGAGGCGGTCGGTCTGAATGGAAAGGGGAATGGAGGGACCGCCTTCCATGGCACCTGCCTTGTTTCTGCCAACGTCCGGAGTGACGCCGAAATCCACGTCCACCACCAGCGCCGCATCGGGCATCACGGCGTAGGTTCCGGTTCTGGCGCCTGCGGTGTAGGATTCTTCCTCGCAGGAAAGCAGCAAATAGATATCGCAGTTAAGTCTTGTATCTGCCAGCAGCTCGACGGCGCGTACCGCGGCGGCGACACTTGTTTTGTTGTCGGCACCCTTGCAGGCGATGCGACCGTTCTTTAGCGTCAGAGGCTCCTCTGCGGCGTAGCCGACGGGAGTACCGATCTCAACGCCCATTTCACGAAGCTGCGCTTCGTTGTATCCCGTAAAGAGCTGCAGCTCGTGGGTGGGAACCGCCTTTCGGGAAGTACCCATGGTCACGGGTGCACCCTGCATCACGGCGGGGATTTCCTTGTTTGCGTATACGGTAAAAGAACCTGCGCCCAGGATCAGCGGATCGGGACCGCCCATGGTGGAAAGTCCGAGAATGCCGTCGGCGCGCATACGGTTGACGACAAAGCCCACCTCATCGAAATGGCAGTCGATCATCAGCTTTTTTGCGTTTTCTTTTCCGCAGCGGCGCACGAAGAGATGGTTTGCCGGCAGAAGCGGCAGATATTCATCAAAACGCTCGCCCAGCAGTTGGTTCAGTGCTTCTCCGGCTTCCGCTTCAAATCCCGATACCGATGGGATCTTCGACAGAGCCGAAAATAGTTCGGTGCAAGTCATAGATAAATTCCTTTCTTTGTTTATTCCAGTTCTGAAATGATCTTACGGAAGGTGTCTCCCCGCTCCATAAAGTTTTTAAACGCGTCAAAGCTGGCGCAGGCGGGAGAGAGGATAACGGTGTCGCCGTTTTGGGAAAGGGAGGATGCCAGGAGTACCGCCTCTTTGAAATCGGGGTCACGGTAGACCGCAGGCTTTGTCTCGCATTCGCATTCGCTAAGCGCCTTTTCAATGGCATCTGCGGTGGCACCCGTCAGTACCACGGCTTTGGCATGCACACAGAGGGCGTCTGCCAAGGGCGCAAAGGGGATGTGCTTATCGTAGCCGCCGCAAATGCAGATGACCTTTTCGGTAAAGCATCCCAGGGCTGCCGCGGTGCGGCTGGGGCTGGAGTCGATGGAGCTGTTGATGTAGCGCACGCCTTTATGTACCCGAACGGTCTCCAGTCGGTGCTCCACACCCGTAAAGGTGGATGCCACGCGGTAAATGCTTTCTTTTGAAACAAGTCCTTCGGTGACGGCGATGGCAGCCATATAGTTTTCTCGGTTGTGCTTGCCGGGAAGCAGGATGTCTTCTTCCCTTAAGATCTCCTTGCCGTTAAGGAAGATCGCACCGTCCTGCAGGCAAATACCGTCCTCCAAAAACCGATCGGAGCTGAAAAAACGGATATTGCCGGCAGACGCTTTTTCCGCCATGCCGTAGGTGTAGCCGTTTTCACGGTTCAGCACCAGTAGATCATCCTTTTTTTGATAGCGGAAGATGTTTTCCTTGGCAGTTGCGTATTCTTCCATGTCTTTGTGCCAGTCCAGATGGTTGGGACTCAGATTGGTGATCACCGCCCTACAGGGGCTTTGGCGCATGGTGAACAGCTGGAAGCTGGAAAGCTCCAGCACGGCAAAGTCGTCCTTTGTCATTTCGCCGACCCTTGATAAAAGCGGTGTTCCGATGTTTCCGCCGAGGAACACGCGGTGTCCCTCTTCCCGTAGCAGCTTGGCTGTCAGCGTGGTGGTTGTTGTCTTTCCGTCACTTCCCGTGATCGCAATCAGGGTGGCGGGGCAGAGGGCAAAGAACAGCTCCATTTCGGAAAGGAGCGTTGCTCCTTCGCTTACTGCCTGCGTAATACCCGGATGATCGGGACGGATACCCGGAGAGCGGAAGATCAGGTCGGCATGGATGTCATCCAGATACCCGTCTCCCGTGATCAGCGGTACGTTTTGTCGGGAAAGCTTCTTTACGGCTTCCTCATCCGGCATTTTTTTGTCGCGTACCTCCACCTTGACCTCAAGATCAAGCAAGAAGTCCACAAGGGGACGGTTGGATACGCCGTAGCCGAGCACGACCGCCTTTTTGCCGGCAACTTTTTCTTTATATTCGGATACTGTCATAACGATATCCTCACAGCATTTCATTTTCTACCATTATATATGATTTCCTTCAAAATAGCAACAGATTTACGAAACTTCCCGAAAAATATCATGAGCAGCACAGTGAAGGCTTCATATACTGTAATGACGCTTCGGCGTTGAAAGGAGGATGAAAACTTGCCAAGAATCATTACCAATTATGCAACTCTTGATTATTTCAGCGAAAATACTGCACAAACGGTCATATCGAACGTGGCGCAGACCACTCTGCGTGAAACGCTGGGGATCACAAAGGATGCCTATCAGGGAGGTTATCGCATTGGAGAGCGCCTGACTTATATTGTACAGATCGTTTCCACGGGACAGAATCCTTCATCGTTGACGGTGGTCGACGATTTGGGGACGTTTGCCGAAAATGGAGTAATGTATACCCCCCTCGATTATGAAAGTTATCTTTTGTACGTGGGGCAGACCCTCAATCCTGAAACGGGTGGGGTAAACGTGACGGTGAACGTGCAACCGGGAAGTGTGCGATTTACCTTTGATAATCTTCCCACGCCATTTCCCGGAATGACACTGCTCATGCAGATGCGCGTCAATAGATTTGCGCCCTTTTCGCTTTCTTCACAGGGTATCACCAATACCACCGAGCTGGTGGTGGGCGGTGAAACGGTGGCGAGTGACAGTGCGACCGTATTGCTGCAGAGCTATGCCGATCTGAGGATCTTAAAGTCCATGACACCCGATCCCGTAACGCAGGGAGAAACGCTGACCTATACCTTTGTCATTTGTAACTACGGTACGGCGTCGCCCGACAGCGTGACCCTGCGCGATCGCTTTAACCCCGCCCCTGCAGCGCCTCTTGAGGTGAAAGTGGATGGCGAAACGGTGGATCTCTTTGACTATGATCCGAGTACGGGAATGTTTGTGCTGGGGGCTGCCGCCACACAACCATATACCTTTGTACTGCCTCCTGCCGGCTCCGTGCGTGATACGCAGACGGGAGTGGTCACGGTGCAGGCTTCTAAGCTGACGGTGACGGTAAGCGGTGTGATAGCACAGTAAAAATCGGGAGATTTCTCCCGATTTTTTGCGTATGCGGTATGGATGGGATTACATTGTTGACATTTTGACCGAAATGTGCTATACTGTAAAAAATCTTTCGATATAAGAAAGGAACGTATTATGAAAAAGCAAAGCATATTTATGCAAATTGTAGTCATCTTTTTCTCCTTGTTGTTCTGTGTGTTTGCGTTTGCATCCACTGCAGGCGGTATGTTGGTCGGCAGCGTGCAAAGCATGATCACTGCAGATTTCTGGGTGGACGTATTGACCGATGACACACTTCCCATCGGTGGTGTGCTGAACATGATCGAGGGCAAGGATACATATGAGAACGATGCGACCCTTGCTGACGTGACCTTTGAAAAGCTGGACGACAAGACCATCGAGCAATACAATCTGACACAGGAAAACCTGAACGAGCTATATGCCACCAGCAAGCTTTCTACCTTCGTGTCCGGAAAAATGGAATCTGCCATGAACGCTGCCCTTAAGGGTGAGGTGTTCGAAATGAACAGCTCTGAGGTGATCGGTGTTATCCGTGAGTCTGAGGATGACTTTACCAAAATCACCGGTGTTGAAATGAACGAAGAGCACTATGCAACGCTGGAGCAGGCGATCCGCGATGCGGGTGTGAAGGATATCAAGCACGATTTCTCCGAAAAGGGAGCAGGCGATCTTTCTCTGCTGGAGACTATACTTGAGTTTCCCTTTGATATGATTCTTTACGGCGCAACAGCCTTCTTCTTCTTGGTGATCTTCTTGATGAACCGCCGCAGCAAGCGCAGAACGCTTCTGTACGCGGGCGGCGTGCTGGCTGTCAGCGGCTGGCTCTTCGTGCAGGTCGATCGACTTGTTTCCATGATCCTCGGCATGGTGGGCGAAATGGATGCGTCCGTTAAGTCGGTCATCAACGTGGTGGCACGTGCGCTGTCCTCTGTTGGCTTTACGGTCATGATCGTCGGTATCGTACTGCTTGCCATTTATTTGGGAATGGTCATCTTCGGTATCGTGATGAAGATCAAGAGAAAGAAGAATCGAAATGCATCGGTTGAGGTTTCCGAGAACAATGCCGAAGAACAGACCGAAGAACAGATCGAAGAACAGATCGAAGAGGCGGTCGAGGAAGCGACCGAAGAATAAGGATATACGAGCACTCCGTAGGAAAGGAGGGATAAGATGGGAAAGAAGAAAAAGAACGCAAAAAAGAAGCAAGCGGTCATCGCTGTGGAAGGTGAACAGTCGGAGCAGACTGTGCAAGAGCCGGAGCAGACAGAAGCGTCGACGGCGGAGCCTGTCGTCGAACAGGAGCCGTCCTATGAGGAGCTGTTCGCCGATGATCTGAACGCGGAAGACCGCTCTCAGGACGATGAGAAGGAAGCGCTTCGAAACACACTGCGTCTATCGATCTCCGAGTCCGGCAGACGCGAGCTGGCGGGCAAGCAAAAGATCCGTATTCCGATCAGTCGCATCTTATCCAAGCTGTTGTGGACGGCTGTTGTGTTTGCACTGGTAGCGGTGATCGTTTGGCAGTCGGCTGAGGTTGTGGTAGCTAAGATCGAGTATCAACGCAGCAATCGATTTTATATCGATCTGTCCAATCAGATGTCTCTTTCCAAGGGACAGACCGGAATGAATTCCACCCTATACGGCGAAAAGGGCATTTCGGGTACGCCCGACTATGAGGATATGAAAAACGGTGCTGTGATCATTGATAAGCAGACACTGACAAGCGCCGAGAAAAAGGAACTTGCCGTGTACAATGCCAAGCTGGCAGCACTGAAAAAGCAAAATCCCGACACGGTGGGCTGGATCTACATTCCGGGCACCAACATCGACTATCCTATCGTGATGCCTCCCATTGAGGATCCCGAGTATTATATGGATCATTCGTTTTCGGGTGCCAACTATTCCTCCGGTGCCATTTTCATCGAAACCAGGTGCCGTCCCGGTATTCTTTTGAACAAAAACACCATCATTGTGGGACACAATATTCGTCTGCAGGGTATGATGTTCAATCAGCTGGTGAAGTTTGGGGAAGAGAAATTTTTCAACGAGCACACCGAGGTCTACGTGTATACCGAAGAGGGAAAGTTTGTTTTTAACCTGTTTTCCTTCTATAAGGTTAATCAGAACTATAATTTCCGTCGCGTCAGCTTCAGCAGCGACGGACAGTTCCTTCAGTATTTGGAGGCGATGCGACAGAATTCGTATTATTACCGTGAGGGCATCCGTTTCTCGCCGGACGATCGCATCATTACCATGTACACCTGCACCAATGATAACATCAAGACCAACCGTTACGTGGCGGTGGCGGTGCTGGAGGACTGTCTTTTGAATGAATAAGCATCACTGTGTTGTGAATATGAGAAAAGCAGACCGCCGTTATTCGGCGCGTCTGCTTTTCTTGTGTATGATCTGCCATAAATTGTCTGCATAACAAGCCCCGACATCCGTCAATACTTTTTCCATAGAGCTCTGCAAAAGGCAGGGGCCGGAAAGGAAATCACGGATGTATTACGGAAAGGTTGAGATCTGCGGTGTCAACACGTCAAAGCTGAAAACGCTGACCGCCGAGGAAAAAGACCTGCTTCTGAAGAAAGCGAAGGAGGGGGATGAAAACGCAAGAAATGAGTTGATCGACGGAAATCTGAGGCTGGTGCTCAGCATTGTGCAGCGCTTTTCGGGGCGCGGGGAGAATATGGATGATTTGTTTCAAGTGGGATGCATTGGGCTGATTAAGGCGGTGGACAATTTCAACACAGATCTTGACGTGAAGTTTTCCACCTATGCGGTGCCCATGATCATTGGTGAGGTGCGGCGCTATCTGCGGGATAATAACACCATCAGAGTCAGTCGCTCCACACGGGATCTGGCGTACCGCGCACTGCAAACCCGCGAAAAGATGGCGCAGAAGCTTGGTAGGGAGGTGACCACCGAGGAGCTGGTGAACGCTCTCAATGCCGAATCGGAGGGGAAGATTACAGTAGAAGAGCTGGTGTGTGCCATGGAATCCATCACAGAGCCCATCTCCATTTTTGATCCGGTGTACAGCGACGGTGCCTCGGGAGATGCGGTCTATGTCATGGATCAACTGAGTGACCCAAACAACACCGACGAAAGCTGGCTGGAGTCCATTGCTTTGCGGGAGGCACTGAAAAAGCTGGGAGACAGAGAACGTCGGATCGTGGAAATGCGCTTTTTCGCAGGAAAGACACAGATGGAGATCGCTGAGGAGATCGGGATCTCCCAAGCACAGGTGTCAAGATTGGAAAAGGGGGCACTTTCCAAAATGAGAAAGCAGATGTAAGAACAAAATACCAAGATAATCGTCGAATTTTGCCGTCTTGCCCTTGAAATTTTGGAACGAATGTGATATACTAAGACATCAAAAGAAACGGGAGGTTGCTATGTACGAAGAGATCATTGCGATTCTGGCATCGCAGCTGCAGATCGATCCCTCCAAGATTGCGCCCGATACGGGCATCGTGGACGAATTGGGCGCAGATTCGCTGGATGTGGTAGAAATCATCATGGCGTTGGAAAGCAGATTTGGTATTTCGGTTCCCGATGAAGAAATCGAGGAATTCCGTACTCCCGCCGATATTCAAGAGCACATTCTTGCTAAAACGCAGGAAGGCTGATACAAAGTAAAAAGCACTTTTCGCGAAGCATCCGAGGGGAAGCGGTCGCAAAGAGTGCTTTTTCTTATTCTACAAGGGTCACGACCTCGGAAAGAGGCTTTCGATCCCGCTTGGGGACGTCTGCGGCAGGTGTGCCCACGGTCACGATGGCAAGGGGCGTATGATTGTCCGGCATGGAAAGATGTGCCTTGCATTTTTCTGTCTGCATGGGACCTACCCAGCATCCGCCAAGTCCCATGTCGGTTGCTGCCAGCAGGATGTGATTGACAGCACCTGCTACGTCCTGATGAACGAAGATATTGCCTTGCTCGCCAAATCGGTCGGTGAGCTTTTGACGCACGGCTTCATCAATGGCAACTACAATCAGACAGGTGATGTTATCGATCCACGGAATCCTTGCGATCTCGGGATGGAAAGCGTTGATCTTTTCCTTGTTGGTTACAGCGTAAAAGCGCCATGACTGAAAATTGCAGGCATTGGGTGCCATGATCGCCGCCTCCAGCAGGGCTTGCAGCTGCTTCGCTGTGACGGGGGTGTCTTTATACGCACGAATACAGGTGCGCTTTTGAATCAGTTTTGTCAGTTCCATATATCCTCCAAAGGGAAAGGGATATAGCGCATGAGCGCTATATCCCTTTTAATTTGAGATTAAATGCGGGATCTCTTCTTGAGCACCAGTGCAACAAGAGCAAGGGATGCTACACAGACAGCGATGGTTGCATATACTGCATTGTCGCCGGTCTGAGGAGGATTGTCCGCTGCGGTGACGGTGACGGTCACGGTAGCAGACAGACCTGCTGCGGTGGTGATGGTCACGGTAGCGGTGCCTGCCTTCACAGCGGTGAAGGTTCCGTCAGCGTTCAGGGTGATACAGTCGGAATCGGTTGTGAAGATCAGATCGGTGCTGTCCTCGGGGAATGCAGGGATAACGGTTGCTTCGATCTTACCGTTTTCGCCCTCTTCCAGGGTGATCTTGTCTTCCTTGGGAGTGATGCCTGCATCGGGGTTCGCCACGGGCGCCTTTTCGGTGACGGTCACGGTCACGGTAGCAGTCAGACCTGCTGCGGTGGTGATGGTCACGGTAGCGGTGCCTGCCTTCACAGCGGTGAAGGTTCCGTCAGCGTTCAGGGTGATACAGTCGGAATCGGTTCTGAAGATCAGATCGGTGCTGTCCTCGGGGAATGCAGGGATAACGGTTGCTTCGATCTTGCCGCTTTCACCCTCTTCCAGAGTGATCTTATCTTCCTTGGGAGTGATACCTGCATCGGGGTTGGGTTCGGGTTCGGGAGCTACGTAGGTAGAAACGTATTCAGCAGCCTTCAGCGCATCGTTGTATGCGGTGTTGCCGATTGCCTTGAGCAGACCTGCCACGGTTTCCCATCCACCGTAAACGGTCTTCAGGTTGTTGCTCTGGTAGGTAGCACCCTGACCGATGGAGGTAACGCTTGCGGGAATGTACAGCTCCTTCAGTGCTGCGTTGTAGGAGAAGCCGTCCTGGTTGATACGGGTCACAGTATCAGCGATCTTGACGGAGATCAGAGAATCCAGATGGCAGAACGCGAAGGAACCAATGGTGGTAATTCCGCTTTCTACAACAACGTGCTGGATCTCGGTCATATAAGGCATCCAAGGACGGTTGTCGAAGTGGTTTTCAGAGCCTGCGGGAGCAGCCCAGTTAGGCATTGCGCCGGTACCGGAGATGATCAGAGTGCCGGTGGTACGGTCGATCTTCCAGTTGACCTTGTCGCTCAGAGCACCGCCGACGTAACGGTCAACCTCGTTGCCGAACACTGCGGTGTAGGTTGCGTTGC
>SVRH01000043.1 GCA_015064925.1 Oscillospiraceae bacterium
CTTTTCAAGG
Organism: Oscillospiraceae bacterium; assembly: GCA_015064925.1. Classification (GTDB taxonomy): domain Bacteria; phylum Bacillota; class Clostridia; order Oscillospirales; family CAG-272; genus SIG655. The sequence goes on from SVRH01000043.1 coordinate 11, forward strand.
GATTTCTGTACCAGCCGCTCGCTTTCGTTGTCCAGGGCGGAGGTAGCTTCGTCCAGGATCAGAATGGGGGGATTTTTGAGGAACACGCGGGCGATGGAAATGCGCTGCTTTTGTCCGCCCGAGAGCTTGATACCGCGCTCACCCACGTAGGTGTCATAGCCGTCGGGCAGGGCATCGATGAAGGAATCGGCGCCTGCCAGCGCCGCCGCCTTTCGTATTTCTTCGTCGGTGGCACCGATTTTGCCATAGGCGATATTTTCGCGGATGGTTCCCGAGAAGAGGTAAACGTCCTGCTGCACCACACCGATACTGTCTCGCAGGGAATCGAGAGTGACGTGGCGGACGTCCTTGCCGTCGATGAGGATGCTGCCGCTTGTTGCCTCGTAAAAACGGGGGATCAGCGAGCAGAGGGTGGTCTTGCCACCGCCGGAGGGCCCCACAAGGGCAATGCTCTCGCCTGCCTTGACCTCCAGATTGAGGCTTGTCAGCACGTTCTGATGCTCGGTTTCGTATCGGAAGGAAACGTCCTTAAAGGATACGTTGCCCTCCACCTTGCCAAGTGCTGTAGCGTTCTTATCGTTTTGGATCTCGGGCTCGGTGTCCATGATCTCGGCAAAACGTTCGATGCCGGTCATGCCGCGATGGAACTGCTCGGTGAATTCCACGATGCGTCGAATAGAGGCAATGAGAGTGGAAACGAAGAGCAGGTAGGCAACGAAGTCAGCTGCGGAAATGTGACCGTTCAGCATGAAGAGTGCACCTGCGATCACCACTACGATGTACATCAGTCCGTCAAACAGACGGGTGGAGGCGTGAAATCCGCCCATGACGCGGTACACGCGGGATTTGATGGAAAGGAATTTCTCGTTGGATCTTCCGAATTTTTGGTTTTCCACGTCCTCGTTGGCAAAGGACTTGACCACGCGAATGCCGAGCAGACTGTCCTCCACGCCCGCGTTCAGCTCGCCCACCTGCTTGCGGGAGTCGCGGAAGCCCGCGCGCAAGCGGCGGTTGAAAATGGAGAGCACCACCGCCATGGGAGGCACTACCGCAAAGACGATGAGGGTCAGCGGGATGCTCATGGTGCAAAGAATAATGAAGGAAACGAGGATCTTGATGCCCGCGATGAAGAATTCCTCGGGGCAGTGATGGGCAAACTCGGTGACGTCAAACAGGTCGCTTGTCAGACGGGACATGAGCGAGCCGACCTTTGCGTTGTCGTAATAGGAGAAGGACAGCTTTTGCAGATGTCCGAAGAAATCTCTTCGCATATCGGTCTCGATGCGACTGCCCATGATGTGTCCCACCGACGCCATGTAGTAGTATGCGGCGGCGTCGATGATGCGCAGAAAAACGTAGAGAATACCAAGCTTCCAGACAAGGGAAGCGGCAAGGGTGCCTGCGGTGGCAGAGCCTGTGATCTCTCTTACGATCATGGGAAGCACCAGCTCGCAGACGGTGGTCAGCGATGCGCAAAGCAGATCGAAAACAAGGATCCATTTGTATTTTTTGTAGTAGGGAAGAAAGCGCCGCAGCAGCGCCAACTTGCTTTTCTTTTCGGTTTGGTTACTCATAGGAACGATCAACACCTCTTTTTCACGTCCACAGTGTAGCACAAACCGACGGGAAAAGTCAATCGGGAGAAAAAATAAAAGTGAAAAAAGACTCAGAAGGGTAGGCCGTAGAGGGCGACGTATACGGCAAACGAGATCACGTCGATCGCAAGCACGGCGGCAAGCAGGATGACAAGCACGGTGAGAACCTTTTTGGCGCGGGCCTTGTTTTTTTCGGTCATGAGTTTTTTGGCAGCGTTGCCGATCGCTGCGGAAAGGGGGGCCTCGGCGCCTTTCGGATCGGTGACCTCCTCCTTTAGCAAATAGTCCATGGAGCAGTCGAAGAGTTTACCAAGGGCAATGAGCTTTTCGGTTTCGGGGTAGGCAAGATCCGATTCCCATTTGCCAACACTTTGACGGCTCACCGCCATGTGCTCGGCAAGCTGTTCTTGTGTGTATCCCCGTTCTTTTCTGAGTTTGGAAAGCTTTTCTCCAAAGGTCATAATAAAATCCTCCTTTACCGGGATACCGAAAGTATATCACAAAATCGGAAGAATTCCACCGCTTTCTCCGTTCTTTTTGGAAAGCGGCGGTTGCAAATGAAAAAAAGCGGCAAGGAAACTCCTTGCCGCAGTATGGTTCAGTTGTTTTCAAAGGATCCGAGCAGCTTGTAAAGAAGTGAATACAGCTGCAGGGCTTCCGTGGTTTCCAGCTTGACGCAGCCCGCCACCTGCGGCGGGATCTGTACTGCCCTCTCCCGCAGTGCCATTCCTTTTTCGGTGACGGTGACCTCCAGCATCCGTTCATCCTCCTTGGAGCGAGAGCGCAGGACAAAGCCCTTCGACTCCAGGCTTTTGAGCACGGGGGTCAACGTGCCCGAGTCCAGAAACAGCTTCTTGCCAAGCGCCTTCACGCCGATCTTCTGTTCCTCCCACAGCACCATCATGGTCACGTATTGCGTATAGGTCAGATCCACCGCATCCAGATAGGGGCGATACTGCTTGATCACCTCGCGCGCGGCGGCGTACAGAGGAAAGCACAGCTGGTTTTCCAGCTTGAGGGCGACGTATTTGTGTTCATTCATCCTTCTTTTCCTCCTTTTTGGGTGGTAAACTGACGGTCTTGACTGCAAAGGTCATGCTGAGCAGAAAGCCAAGATAAACGGCGGCGCAGATCATAAGTCCCACTACTTGCCTTTGTAGTCCGCAAGCGCCAGCTCGCTGCCATCCCGTGCTTTGACGCTGAAATCGTAAACGTTCATATTGTACTCCTTTATACCACATATTAAATTGAGCTCAATTTAATACAGCACAATCAAAAGCGTTTGTCAAGAGGAAATAAAAAGGGCTACGGAGCGATCCTTCTCCATAGCCCGTACAAACGGTTATTCAGTCTTTTCTCTTCGGATTTTTGGGGAACCATCCCTTGCGTACCCGCTGCCTTTGCTCAAACAGCTCCTTGATGGTCCAGAAGCAGGAGCAGCCGATCACCCCAAGCACCGAGGAGAGAATGGCATTATCCAAAAACAGAGACGCCACCGTGAACAGTACGCCCAGCACGGCGAATACCGGCCATTTGCCGCATCCGAAATAATACTCGAATTTGATGACGATGGGGTGAAACAGTCCGATGCACAAAAAAGAAATGATGGCGATAATGAGTCCGGTTAAATTCATGGGTATCTCCTTGCGTGTAATCTGAAATGATATTCTATCATATTTGCAAAGTTCTGTCAAGTATTTGCGTAAAAGAGCGGTATTTGCGCGCAATGAGCAAAAAATATGATATAATATTTGAAAATATTTGAAAACAGTGTAAGATTTTCGATTCTTGATTGTATTAAATTGTGAATCGATTCAATGACAGAGGTGAGTATATGGAGGACAAGAAATTACTGAGCCTACTACGCAAGGACCCAAATGCCGGTATGGAGCAGTTGATTGATCAATATGCGGGACTTGTATATGCGGTGGTAAAGGGAAGGCTTGACGGCTTTTACTACGTATCGTCCGACATAGAGGATTGTGTGGCGGACGCGTTTAGTAATTTTTATATGAACCTATCCGACTATGATCCGTCGATCGCAAGTATCCGCTCCTACCTTTGCGTGATTGCGCGCAATCATGCGATCAATATTGCAAAGAGGAGAAGCCGCTATGAAAACGTTTCTTATGAGGACGAAACGTCCCGGTTGATCGCCGATGATGTGATGATTGGTGGCGATCTTGCCGAGGATGCCTTTCGACGTGATGTAATCAAAGCGGTCGAGGCGCTTGGTGATCCGGATGCAAGCATTCTGTTCCGCAAGTATTACTATGGGCAATCCGGAAAGGATATTGCCAAGGTGCTGGGGTTGTCCGAGTCAAACGTGAACACCCGCACACACAGAGCACTGCAAAAAATACGTAAAATGTTTGGAGGTAGCGAAGCATGAAGAAAACAATGAATGATATATTCGACGAAGCAAAAGCCAATGAGCTGGAAGCTCTTTTGCAAAAAAATGCCGCACCGGATGTTTCGGATAAAACGCTTTCTTCGGTAAAGAAAAAGACGTATGCCAAAACGGGACTTTCGGAAAATGAAAAGAAAAAAACGATCCTTGTATATTTCCCTGCAATTGCCGTGGTGGCGTGTCTGTGTCTTACAATGGTCGTGATCTGGTTTGGAACGGGTATTTTCGATTTTGACTCAGCAGTATCAAACGTCGGCGAAGAACAGGATATCGACAAGGATTGGTATGTAGGTGATAATTCAAATGGCGGTCCTTCAAATGGCGGTTCTTCGAATGGCGGTTCTTCGAATGAAGTGGAAGACGGATCTTTGACCGATGGTTCTTCAAATGTTGGAGATTCCGAGGGATCAAGCGATGATCTTCCGAATGACGAAGGCTCTATGCCGGTGGATGACACAGCTCCTGTGATCGAGGTGAAGATGGCTTATGTGGAGCTGATCATTGGCGACCCCTTCAATATTATGGATTGTATTGAGGTGAGCAATTATACAAGTATTTCCTTCGAATCCTCTCAGCCTGAGTATGTGTCGGTTGACAGCGAAGGAAACGTAACTGCGCATATCAGTGAGGGAGGAGCCAATATCCTTGTGGTTGCGGTAAACGGTAATAGCGGACGCGTCAGCGAAGCTGCGATTTTCTGTATAGGATATCCGCAGAGTATTCCCAATATCCTTCTGCACCAATCGTCTGCAAGGCTGGAAATCGGGCAGATCTACGATTTGAATAAAATGATATTCACCGCGGCAGAAAACGTGTATTTTGAAAGTGAAGACCCGACTGTTGCCACCGTGAGCGATGAAGGTATGATCACCGGTATGAATGCGGGGATCACTACGATCCGGCTCTACGTTGAAGCAAAAGGTGAAAGGATTCTGAGCAATACCTTCGAGGTGCTTGTAAAAGCACCTTGGACGCCCGGCAACTCCATCGAAGAGGAGATCGTCAGCGCCAAAGAAAAGCTGACCGAATTCGAAAACTTTACTTGGTACAAAACAAACGTTTCCACGTCTCACCCCCAGTACAATTTACGCGGTCAGGAAAATACTTCTCCCGGTATTACTGAAATCTGGGAGGATACGCTGCATCTGTATTTGAGATTCAGAAGAGATGAAGTGGATGCTACGATCGGATGGAAAGAGCAGTCCACCTACAATTTCTATTTTGACTTTTATTATTGTCCGTACGACAGTTACAATAAGATAGGCACGTACAAAAAGGCAACGCTGCAGGCATGGTCTGTATATGATGAACCGAGAGACCCTATCTACCGTTGCAAGTTCTACGATGCTTTTGAAATGAAGACCGATCCTTTGGTGGAAGGTCAGCTGTATGACGTGGTCATCGTTGTACGCGAAGGCGATCGGCAGCTCGGATATGCGAAAAGCGAATTCGTTTGGACGGATTCTTGCGCGATCTATACCGAATATGCTGAAAGTCATCCCGAAATCTTCAAGTAACCAAAATCAATACAAAAACCCACAGACGAATTCCGTCTGTGGGTTTTTGCGTAGAGCAAGGGAGAAACCGAACGGTTTAACCGTCTTTGCGGTGCTTGGGTGTTGCAAGCGATGATGAAATCACTGTAGGATTATACCAAAAACTTTTCTTGAAACCCTTGCTTTTTGCATGGCAAATGTAATATAATAGGAGATAATAAAAGAATTGCATTGGGGGAGGAGCTGTGAAAAACAACAGTACCTATTTTAAAAACGATTCCTGTGAATATTTTCCTTGCCATAAAATAAGCGGTGACTACTTCAACTGTATGTTTTGCTGCTGCCCTCTGTATGCCCTTGGTGACAAATGCGGCGGGAATTTCGTGTATTTGGAGCAGGGAATCAAGGACTGCTCCAACTGTAACATTCCCCACACCGAAGCGGGATACCGACACGTTTGCTCCAAGCTGCGCATGGTGTCTGAGCTTGCCAAGAACAATCGAAATTACACCCTTACCATTGAAAGCGAATCGACGAAATAGGTCAGTGCCAACAGATCGGCGCATCCGCCGGGGGAAAGGTTTCGCATTATGAACTCCCTATCCATGGCGAGCACCTCTTCTTCGCTGGGCAGCGTTTCTTGCGAAAGCAGCCGTTTGGCATATTCCTTTGCAAAGGCAGCGCCCGACTGTCCGCCGCGGTGATACAGATTGGTGTCTTCCACGTGGGCGATCAGGTGCAAAAGGGTCAATACCCCTGCCCGATTGCGATCAAGCCCCCCGCTGAGGGCGTTTTGAAAGATTGGAAGCGAAAGCTCCCGCACGGCGGGAAAACCGTCGCACACCTGCCCGCGTATGCCGGTTATTCTGTGTTGCAGATATAATCGCTGGCCTGCGGTACTGCCGTCGGCATGGGCAAAATCGTCGCGGACGGCGTCTTTGGCAAGAAGAGAGGCTTCCGCAAAAATCTCTTCGGTTGCGGCAAAGGGACGGTGCGGCAACCAAAGTCTGCCGATGGCACCGCATATAATGCCAAGTGAATAGATCATGCCCTTATGGGTGTTGACTCCGTTCGTGGCGCGATACATCGTCTCTTCTGCTGAAATCCCTGCCGCTTTCAGCTGCGTAAAGGCGGTTGCTCTGTCGTCGCTTGCGCTCTTGTAGCCGATGGCAAAGCAGTTTTTAAAATAGGGAGTCAATGCAGAGGCGCTTTTCAAAAAGCATTCCATATCCATATCGGTATGGCTGCCCGTGTTGTTTTGGTCTACCAGTCCCGGCTTGGGCGTGGTTTTTACCTCGTCGATCAGACTCTGATAAGCGAGTGCTCCAACATGTTCTTTGTCAAAATCCCAAAAGAAATCTTCAAGGAGCTCTTTGGTTTTGGCTTGCAGCTGCTGTACACTATGGCTTCTCGCGGCGGCGCAGGCTCTGCCGGGGGCACCGCAGATAAGGCAACCGCGGGTATCCTTGCGGTCAAGCTTGCTTCCGTCACGGTCGATGACGTCCATGTCAAAGAGCCGTCCGATGGGAAGGCTCTCTTCAATGGAAACGCAGATCTCTTTAAGCTCCTTCGCGTCAGCCAACACGGCATACATTGCTTCAAATCCGGTGTTTTCCTTCGTTTCTTGTTTAAACAGAACAGAGTCTTGGGGAAGTGTTTGCTCAAGCGTGCGCATTCCAAACGCAAAAGCACGCTGGGTCAAGGAAGAGACCTTGACGGGCCCCGCAATATTCATGGTGAATGATATGATGGGAACGTTATAGGTCTGCAGTGTCTTTAACTGAAGAGAGGCCCGCCTTTCACGGCAGGCCAATACCTCTTCCAGAGTGATCTCATTCATCATAGATCAGATCCGATTGCTTTTCTTGCTGGGCATCCAGCTTGCGCAGTTCCTTCTCCGCGTTATCCCCTACACAGCCCACCAGCATATAGCTTTTGGTCAGGTGGTCATAGATAAAGTGCCCCAGCAGGTGGAAATTCTTGACCATTCCCGTGTTGGATACGTGCATACGCGGTCCGGTGCAGGGATGAACGTAGGTGCCGATGCAAACGTGCCCTCTGTCCACATAGGTAATGGGCAGGTTTTGCGCGATCAATTCATTCACCTTTTGCTCCAGCCCCGCAATGTCAAGCTCCGGCTTATTGTCGGGGAAGGAAATCACAAAGCCGTGCTTTACGTCGTCATGTGTGCAATGCTCTACCAGCTCCTTGGGCATACAAAGCTCGCAAAGGTCTTCTGCGGTGTGTGCCATCAAACGGTACGGAAGGGACTGATATACGATATCCTTGATCTCCTTGGGGTCGGGACCAAACAGAGTGGGGCGGGAGATCAGTATCTGCTCGCCCACGCCGATCAAGAGGTTTGCATTGAAATTGAGAAAGGGGTATACCAGGTCAAAATGCTCTACGATCACGCGTCTGCCGCAATGGAGGGCTTCGGTGATGGCTTCTGCCAGCACGCTCATTTGTGTAAAGCCGTTCTCGAAGCGGATGTCCACGTGGTAGGTGTGGGGAGAGAAAAAGCTAAAGCCTGAGTTGATATCCAATAGCGGCAGCGGGCGGATATATACGCCGTCATCGTCGTTGGTCAGTTCAAGTCCCGGGAACATTCCGCGAAGAAGTGCGCTCTTACCCGAGCCTGCTTCACCGATGACACCGATCAGCTTGTCGGTGGGCTGAAGATACAGCTGCGCCAGCTGCATACCAAGGGCATACATACGGCTTTGACCTCTGGGAGCGAAATAGCTGCTGAGGATATGGTTTACTTGACGGTTATGTTTCATAAATGCAGTTTCTCCTTATGATCATATAATATCTTTATTTTTTAAATAGTTGAGGGTGCTTTCGGGAAGGAAGGCGCCAAGTGATCCTGCGTCCTTGCTCTTGATCAGTTTTCTGACAAGACTTGCGCTGATCGGGGTTTGATCTGCGGTTTTTCTCTCAATTTCTACGTACGCAATGCCGTTTTCGGGCAGATGCTTGGCAAGGGAGCGGTTGTACTTGTCGGTCATGGCGGATAAGGGCTCGCTGCCCACGAATCGGTGGGTAATGGAAAGCTCTTTGGCGATGATTTTGGAAAAGATCTCAATATCCAGACCGCACTGCACCTCGCAGGCGTTGTCTCTGTCCTTTAAAAAGTAGGTGGGGAAGGTGGCTGCGGATATCATGTACGGCCCCGTTTCGGTAACGGTCACGTTGGAAAGATGGGCGGTGCCAAGCCGCACCATGTTCAGTCGGTCAAGGGCTGAAAATTCGCTTTTGTCCTCGGAAAGCACGAAAACGTATACGTAATCGCACTGCCTTGCGGCGCTTTCCACCAGATATTGATGCCCCAGCGTGAAGGGATTGGCGTTCATGATGATCGCCCCTACCTTACCGACGGCCCCGGGCTTTGGAATGCTTTTCAGGTACGTGGATATTCCGTCACGGCGGTCTTCCATCAAAAGCACGCTCTTCGTTTGTGCGACGGGATAGAAGAAGAGGGAAGAGAACATCCATTTGTTTTGGGGCTTGGTGTAGATAAACAGATGGCGATATCCCTGCTCCAGTGCTTCACTTTTCAAGGCGGTGATCACACGGGAGGTCAGATCTTCTCCCTGACGGTCGGCAGCCACCGCGATCAGCTTCAGTACGTTTTCCTGCCTTGCGCCGGTGGCGATCAGCTGATCCCCCTCGAACACAAGGGCGATCACGTCGGGCTCTTCGGTTTGGACAAGTCCTGCCTGTTCCAAAAGCGACAGCCATTTTTTAAGCTTTTGTCCGCTTAAGCGGTGATGAAGTTCAATATTCATTCTATCGTCCTTTTTTCGGTTTATATACTCTATTATACAACAAAATAACCGATATGGAAAGATAAATATAAAAAAATTAAAAATTATTTGCCGCGATCGTTGCGGACAACTAAAATACACAGAAAGGTAAATTCGTTATGAAAATTCGAAAGGTGGCTTGTGCCGGAACGTTGGAATCGAGCGATACGTACGTGGAGCTGGAGCCCTGCGACGAGCTGGATATCACCGTTGAATCCGTGGTGGAGAAACAGTTCGGTGACAGAATCGAGCAGGCAGTGAAAGAGGTTTTGGCAGAGTATGGCGTAGAATGTGCCAAGGTTCGCGTGATCGACCGAGGCGCGCTGGATTGCACCATTCGCGCAAGAGTTGAAACTGCCGTTATGCGTGCGGGGGGTGAAGACTGATGCGTCGCAGTATGCTTTTTTTGCCGGGTAATAACCCCAATATGCTGATCAACGCAGGATGCCTCGGGGCGGATGCCGTGATCTTTGATTTGGAAGACGCCGTATCACCCGCCGAAAAGGACGCGGCAAGACTGCTGGTTCGCAATACCATGCGCTATATGGACCTTGGCGGATGCGAAGTTGTGGTTCGTATCAATTCGGTGGATACCGAATATTGGCAAAAGGATCTGGATACCATCATTCCGTATAAGCCTGACGTGATCCTGCTTCCGAAGTCGGCGTTGCCTGCCGATATCCTTTTGGTTGACAGCTATATTTCGACGCTGGAGGAAAAATTGGGATTGGTTGAGGGGAAGGTTAAGATCATGCCTCTGATCGAAACCGCCATGGGCGTGGAAAACGCATTTGCCATTGCCTCTTCCTGCCCGCGTGTGTGCGCACTGTTCTTAGGTGCGGAGGACCTGACTGCCGATCTGCAATGCAAGAGAACCAAAGAGGGCAGAGAGATCGAATATGCCCGTCAGAGACTGGTGGTGGCAGCCCGCGCTGCGGGAGTCGACGTGTACGACACTCCCTTCACTGACGTCAACGACGACGAGGGCATCGTGGTGGACGCACAGTTGGCAAAGTCCTTTGGCTTTACCGGAAAGGCATCCATATCGCCCCGCCACGTAGAGGTGATCAACGACGTATTCAGCCCTACGCTTGCCGAGATCGAATATGCGTATGAGGTGCTGGAGGCAATCCGCGCTGCCAAGGAAATGGGCAAGGGCGCTGTTTCCCTGCGCGGAAAAATGATAGATGCTCCCATTGTGGCAAGGGCAGAGCGTACCATTGCCATGGCGAAGGCGCTGGGACTGGATCGGACGGAGGTGTAAAGGGTGAATAAACTGGTAAATTCGATCCGAGAGGCAATTGCTCTTTCGGGACTGAAGGACGGAATGACGGTATCCTTCCACCATCATTTGCGTAACGGTGACCACGTTTTGAATATGGTCATGCAGGAAATTGCGGAGCTTGGTATTCGAGATTTGACCGTAAATGCAAGCTCTTTGTTTGACGTGCATATGCCCCTTGCGGATCACATCCAAAACGGTGTGGTAAGCTGCGTGCTGGCTGACTATATCTCGGCGGGACTCGGAAAGGCGTTTTCGAGCGGTATCATGGAAAAGCCCGTTCAGTTCCGCACCCACGGAGGAAGACCCTGCGATATCGCGTCGGGCAAGACCCCGATCGACGTGGCCTTCATTGCTGCACCTACCTCCGACACTATGGGTAATTGCAGCGGTAAATACGGTAAATCCGCCTGCGGAAGCCTTGGATATGCCTTTGCGGACGCCATGTACGCAAAGCGCGTGGTGGTCATTACCGATAACCTCGTGCCCTATCCGCTGGCCGATTTCTCCATTGCGGAAAACTACGTTGACTACGTTGTGAAGGTGGATGCCATCGGAGATCCCCGCGGGATCGTTTCGGGCACCACGAAGATCACGAGAGACCCCGTGGGTCTTGTAATGGCGCAGTACGCTGCCAAGGTGATCGACGCTTCGGGACTTTTAAAGGACGGATTTTCCTTCCAGACCGGTGCCGGCGGTGCTTCGCTGGCGGCGGCAAAGTTCCTGAAGGATATCATGCTGAAGAAGGAGATCAAGGGAAGCTTTGGCCTTGGCGGTATCACCGGTTATATGGTGGATATGCTGAAGGCAGGCTGCTTCCAGACTCTGCTTGACGTGCAGTGCTTCGATCTGGGGGCGGTGGAATCTATCCGTACCAATCCCGCGCACAGAGAAATCTCCGCGCTGCAGTACGCGTCGCCCGGCTCCAAGAGTGCCGCCGTTGACAGTCTGGACGTGGTGATCCTGGGCGCGACCGAAATCGACACCGACTTTAACGTAAACGTGCATACCGACTCGCAGGGATGCATCATGGGCGGATCGGGCGGCCACAGCGATACGTCGGCAGGCGCGAAGCTTTCCATGATCATTGCGCCCATGTTCCGTGCAAGACTTCCCATTGTGACCGACAGAGTGACCTGCATTTCTACCCCCGGACGTGACGTGGACGTGCTGGTGACCCAGGGCGGTATTGCGGTCAATCCCGCAAGGGCTGAATTGAAAGGCAGACTAATGGATGCGGGACTTCCCGTGATCGACATCGCCGATCTCAAGGAAAAGACCGAGAGAATTACCGGTAAGCCCCAAAAGCTTGCCCACGGCGATCGGGTCGTCGCAGAGGTGATCAGCAGAGACGGCGACGTGCTTGACAGAATATACAGTGTTGGCTGAGTGATTGCGTTTTTGGTTGCAAAGACGGCATAAAAGTCTTGGCAATGAATGAATAAAGAAGCAAGCGGTCCTTTCCGAACAATCGGAAAGGACCGCTTTTTTCTTTGTAAAAAGTATGGTATTTTACCGTTTTTTCTTGACTTTTTGAAAGGTGCGTGTTATGATAAAAGAAGAGGTCGGCGCTATGATATAAACGCCGACGGTGCATCAGCACAGTAATATGGAATCGAGGAATTGTCATGGAAACAAGAAACAAAAAAGTTTTGGTCATTGGCGTAATCGGTGCCGACGTACATGCTGTTGGTAACAAAATACTCTACCATGCCTTTACGGAAGCCGGCTTTGAGGTGGTCAACCTTGGAGTGATGGTTTCTCAGGAAGAGTATATTGCGGCAGCAATCGAATCAAACGCCGATGCGATCGTGGTGTCTTCGCTCTACGGACAGGGCGAGCTGGACTGCCGCGGTATGCGTGAGAAATGTGACGAGGCGGGTCTGAAGGGCATTCCGCTTGTCGTGGGTGGCAACATCGTGATCGGCAAGCAGCGCTTTGAGGACGTGGAGCAAAGATTCAAGGCAATGGGCTTTGACCGTGCATTCCCTCCCGGCACTTCTCCCGAAACGACCATTCAGGCTCTGTATGAGCTTCTTGGCATGGACGGTACCAACGCGTGAAAAACATATTGCTGATCGATTTCGGCAGTACATATACAAAGCTGACCTTAGTTGACGTGGATGCAGAGGAAATACGAGGCACCTCTCAGGCGTTTACCACCGTTGAAACCGATGTGAACGACGGATTAAGCGAGGGACTGCGGCTTCTGGAACAGAAGATCGGCAGCTTTTCCTTCGATGAATGCTATGCCTGCTCTTCTGCCGCAGGGGGACTGCGCATGATCACGAGCGGTCTTGTACCCGAGCTTACGGGAGAGGCGGCAAAGCTTGCCAGTCTTGGGGCAGGAGCCAAGGTTGTGGGGATCTACGCATTCCAGCTGACCGAGGATGATCTTGAGGACATTGCAGGGGCAAAGCCCGATATCTTCCTGCTGGTGGGAGGTACCGACGGCGGAAACACCGAGTGCATTTTGCATAACGCAAGAGCGCTTGCCTCAATGAAGCCCACCTTTCCCATCGTCATTGCAGGGAACCGCACGGCGGCCAGAGAATGCGAGCGCATTCTGGCAGGATACGAGGTCTACGTTTGTCCCAACGTGATGCCGAAATTCGGAGCTTTGAATATCGAGCCGACACAAAAAAAGATCCGAGAGATCTTTCTTGAAAGAATCATTTTGGCAAAAGGACTCAGCCGAGCCACGGAGCTTCTGTCCGATATCATGATGCCCACGCCCGCCGCTGTGCTGCAGGCGATGGAGCTGCTTTCCAAAGGCACTGCCGAAGAGAGCGGTATCGGAGATCTTGTGGCGGTGGACGTCGGCGGTGCTACCACCGACGTATATTCCATCGCAGACGGTATGCCCGAGCAGATGAATACGGTCTTTAAAGGGCTGCCCGAGCCCTACTCCAAGCGCACGGTAGAGGGCGATATCGGTATGCGGTACAGCATACAGGGTATCATTGACGTGGCAGGGGAAGATAAGATCTGCGAGCTATCGGGGCTTTCCAAGGAACGGATGCGCATCTTGGTGGATGAGTTAAAAGCCAATAAGGAAACGCTCCCTACGGGGGATGATGAACTGGAGGCGCTGGACTTTGCCCTTGCTTCTTCGGCTGTAAAGGAAGCAGTGACAAGACATGCCGGTACTATTTCGGAAGCTTATACAATGATGGGTCTTACCTACGTGCAAGAAGGGAAGAACCTGACCCGTGTAAAACAGATTGTGGTGACGGGCGGAAGCCTGATCCATACCAAAAGAACAGAGGCGATTGCCTCCCACGCACTGTATTCCGTAACGGAATCGGGCTCACTGCGTCCCAAGGAAGCCAATGTGTGGGTTGACAGAACGTATATACTTGCCGCGATGGGATTGCTTTCGTCGCATTATCCGGAAACGGCACTTCGAATTATGAAAAAGGAGCTAGAGTATCATGGACATTCGCAACAAACGCTTAACTGATGATGAGTTTTACAAACAGCGCCAAGAGGTGCTTGCCCAGTGGCACACCGGTAAAGACGTTGATCTGGAAGAAGCTGTGGCTTACCACAAGGCAATGCCCGAGTGCCGCGACTTCTCCAAAAAGCTGCTCGACGCCAAGAAAGAACACCGCACTCTGGTACAGCCCCGTGCAGGCGTACCCGTAATTGAAGAACATATCAAGCTGCTGCAGTACCTGGAAGAATTCGGCGAAGCCGACCTGCTTCCTTCTACCATCGACAGCTATACCCGTCAGAATCGCCACGAAGAAGCAGAGAACGGTATCGCAGAATCCATTCGTTTGGGAAGAGCGATGCTGAACGGCTTCCCCGCAGTGAACCACGGGGTGGCTGGATGCCGCCGAGTGATCGAGTCGGTCAACGTTCCCGTACAGGTTCGTCACGGTACACCCGATGCACGTCTTTTGACCGAGATTACTTATGCAGGCGGTTTTACCAGCTACGAGGGTGGCGGTATTTCCTACAACCTGCCTTACTGCAAGAATATTCCCATGGAACGCACCATCCGCGACTGGCAGTACGTTGACCGTCTGACCGGTTTGTATGAAGAAATGGGCGTTTCCATCAACCGTGAGCCCTACGGTCCTCTGACCGGTACGCTCGTTCCTCCCTGTATCTCCCACGCTGCTGCGATCATTGAAGCACTGCTGGCGGCAGAGCAGGGCGTTAAGAACATCACCGTCGGTTACGGTCAGTGCGGTAACCTGCGTCAGGACGTGGCTGCGATCCGCACCCTGCAGGAACTGACCGACGAGTATCTGAAGAAGTACGGCTATGACGACGTGGAAGTCACCACCGTTCTGCACCAGTGGATGGGCGGTTTCCCTGCCGATGAAGCCAAAGCATTCGGTGTTATTTCCACCGGTTCTTTGATCGCCGCACTTTCCAAGGCGACGAAGGTAATTGTCAAGACCCCCCACGAAGCGGTCGGCATTCCCACCATGGAAGCCAATGCAGAGGGTCTGCGTTGCACCAAGCAGGTGGTAAATATGTTCTATGAACAGGTGCTGGCTTCCGATAAGGTGGACGAAGAAAAGGAGATCATCGCACGCGAGACCCGTTGCATTGTAGACAAGTGCTTCGAGCTGGGCGGTGGCGATATCGCCATCGGCGTTTGCCGCGGTGTAGAAGCAGGCGTTCTGGACGTTCCCTTTGCGCCCTGCCGTTACAATGCAGGCTTGATGCTGCCTTGCCGCGACAATAACGGTGCCATCCGTATTCTGAATCCCGGCAACCTGCCCTTCGACAAGGAAATTCTGGATTTCCACAGAGCCAAGATCGAAGAACGTGCCATTGCCGAAGGACGCGAAGCATCCTTCCAAATGGTGGTTGACGACGTTTACGCCATCGGTAAGGGTCGTCTTGTGGGCCGTCCCAAGTATTGATTTGATAAAAGATATAGGAGTGTAAAGTGACATGAAAATTACAAACGTTGTTTGCTCTGCCGGCCGTACCGGTTTCTATTTTGATGACCAGCGCGCCATCAAGGGCGGTGCGGGTCATGACGGTGTATTCTATATCGGTGCACCCGTGACCGAAGGCTTCCGTGCAGTTCGTCAGGCGGGAGAATCTATCTCGGTTATGATCGTTTTGGAGGACGGTCAGGTTGCTTACGGTGACTGTGCGGCTGTTCAGTATTCCGGCGCGGGCGGACGCGATCCCCTCTTCCTTGCCGAAGACTTTATTCCCGTAATTGAAAAATACATAAAGCCCGAGCTGGTGGGCAAAGAATCAGATGACTTCCGCGGTCTTTGC
>SVRH01000120.1 GCA_015064925.1 Oscillospiraceae bacterium
ATGAAGGAACGCTTTTCATTGACAATATGATCGTTTTCATGAACGAGAAAAAACGGATCAAGTCAACGCTTACGCAGCCAAGAGAAGTGAAACGGCACGTGGGACACACCATCGAATTCAAAAACGCATCCTTCCGTTATCCCGGCACCGAGCGCGATGTACTGAAGAATATCAGCTTCACCGTGCATCCCGGTGACACCGTCGTACTGGTCGGACTCAACGGTGCGGGCAAGACGACTCTGCTGAAGCTGCTGACAAGACTGTATGATCCAACAGAGGGTGTGATTCTGCTGGATGGGTACGATATCAAAGAATATGATACAGATGGACTTTATTCCATGTTCGGTGCCATCTTTCAGGACTTTGGAAAATACGCCTTCAGCGTCAACGAGAACGTCGCCTTCGGTGAGGTTTCAAAGCCCCTTGACAAGGAGCTTGTCAAGCAGTCCGCCAAGGCAAGCTCCGCAGACGAGTTTATCACACATCTGCCAAACGGCTACGAAACGCCTCTGATGCGCGTATTTGAGCCGAACGGCATCGAGCCCTCCATCGGTCAGTGGCAAAAGCTTGCCATCGCCAGAGCCTTTTATTCCGACTCTGACGTGCTGATTCTGGACGAGCCCACCGCTTCGCTGGACGCCATTGCCGAGCAGGAAATCTTCAATCAGTTCGATACCCTGCGCCGTGATAAGACCTCCTTCTTCGTTTCCCACCGTCTTTCCAGCGCCACCATTGCCACAAAAATTCTTGTGCTTGAATACGGTAGACTTGTGGAAGAAGGAAACCATGCAGAGCTGATGCAGAAAAAGGGCATCTACTATACCCTGTTCACCACCCAAGCCAACCGATACGTCAGCGAGCATTCGGAGCGTTTGCAAAAAGAAGAACGTCATGAACCTTCTCCCCGTCCCTTCCCACCGCGCGGCATGGGAAATGAACGGCAATTCGCACCGCCTCCGCCGCAGCAGTGAACATCAAAAGGAAAACGGTACAGAAAGCTCTGTACCGTTTTCGTTTAGTTAAGTTCTTTTATATAAGCACGTATATACTTGCAAAACTCGGTAAATGATTTATCCTCTCTGACTGCATCAAACTCCGGTCTTTCTATTTCGATATCGATATAGTATAGCGCATTGATCAGCAAATACCGCGAAACGTTTTCTTCCTTTACAGATGCAAGCACGGGGTGCGATGCATAGAGAGTCATGCCGCCCTCGCGCAGTGCGTAAGCAATTTCCACGTGCTCCTTCAGCTGTACAAGGGATTGATGCATCGCGTCATACTGACCTTCACGGCAGTACGCACCGGCAAGCTGTATCTCAATACACAGTCGCAACCACAGGAACGCATCCTTCACATCTCGTGAAAAGGTATCCAGTATCTGCTTTGCGGCAAGCATATTCACAAGCGGCGGCAGCGGCAGCAAAACGCATCGGTCAACGCTCCTGCAATTTTCATGCTTCTCCGGAATGTTGTCGGCAAGCGTTGTGATCAGCTTGCGGATCTGCAAATAGGCATTTTCCTCCTGCTGTTTTCTCCAGCCATCCTTATCGTGCAGAACCTTGCCGTAACGCCAGAACATCATTTCCTCCCAGGTTGCCATGTCATCGGCAAGGGACGGTAAAACACTCTTCCAAATATAAAGCTTATCCTCATCCTCCGCAAAGATCACGTTTGAAAGCTTTCTTGTGCGCTCGCGTACGTTTTCAATGGATGACAGAACCTTTGGGATTTCACGGCGCAGTCGGTCAAGCTCCGCGTCATAAATGCGATAGCTATTGTTAAACGCTTTGAGGCAGGCAAAATAATGGGTGATATACTGTCTGGGATCCAGTTGCGAGAGCTGTTTCAAAAGCTCCATTTCTTTCTTTTGGCGACGGGATGCATCCCCATCAAGCGAGCTTCGCACCTTAGCAAGCTCCGCTACCAAACGTTTGATCGTAATCTCGTCGCTATCCAGCATCAGTTTATCAAGAGAAACCGAAAAGTAATCCGCAATGCGAGGCAGCATTTCGATATCGGGGTAGGAGGTGCCGCTCTCCCAACGGGAAACCGATTGCGGTGTGACCGACAGTGCATCAGCCAGCTCCGCCATGGTAATGCCGCGCTCCGTTCGCAGCTCTTTGATAGTCTTTCCGATCTTCAGTTCCATAGTCTCCCCCCTTTTTCACTTACAGTATAGCAGGTTTTCTGCTAAATAGCAAGCACATCTTGCGGATACGTTCATCCGTATCACGGAAAAACAGCCGTAGCTTCTACGGCTGTTTTATCATTTTCTCTTACGTTCTCTTTTTGTGGTCGGAGCCTGCTTTTTAGAGGGCTTGTCATCCCTTTTCATTTTACCGGCGTGTGTCGAGGGCATTCGGTTTACCGCAGGTCTGACAAGACATTTTTTCTCAAATCCGATCAGGTCTTCTCTACCTGCCTCTTTGAGTGCTTTCGTTACGATCTCGCGGTTCTCAGGCTTACCGTACTGTAAAAGCGCACGTTGAGCCTTCTTGTCAGCATAGTCCTTTGGAACAAACACCTTCTTGCCCATGAAGGGATCGATCTCTGTATAGAACATGCAGGTGGATGCCGTACCCGGGGTGGGATAGAAATCCTGTACCTGCTCCGGTAGACAGTTCTGTTCCTTAAGATATTCCGCCAGCCGCACAGCGTCCTTTAAGGTGCTTCCCGGGTGGCTTGACATCAGATAGGGTACAAGGTACTGCTCCTTCCCTGCCGCCTTAGACAGGGCAAAAAATCGCGTGCGGAAGGTATCGTATACCTCAACGTCGGGCTTACCCATATGCCGCA